>DATMBW010000100.1:0-8820 GCA_035559095.1 Ramlibacter sp. | reverse complement strand
TTCCGGCGGGGTCTGCTCCAGCGCGTTCTTCACCGCCGAGACGATGTTGTTGAGCGGATCGGTAAGCGCTTCCAGGATTTCGTTGGATGAGATCGTGAACGACCGGGGCACGCCTTCGGACAGGTTGCGGCCCTTGACTTCCATTTCCTTGACTTCGCTGCCAGGGAAGGCCGAACCGATGTTCTTCTTGATCGCTTCGGCGGTGGGCTCGCCGATCAGCATGCCGTAGTTGCGGCGGATGTAGCTGATGATGGCCTCGTCGAACTTGTCGCCGCCCACGCGCACGCTGCCCTTGTAGACCATGCCGCCCAGGGAAATCACGCCGACCTCGGTGGTGCCACCGCCGATGTCCACGACCATCGAGCCCGACGCTTCGGACACGGGAAGGCCGGCGCCGATCGCCGCGGCCATCGGCTCCTCGATCAGGTAGACCTCGCTGGCGCCGGCGCCCAGCGCCGACTCGCGGATGGCGCGCCGCTCCACCTGGGTGGAGCCGCAGGGCACGCAGATGATGATGCGCGGGCTGGGCTTGAAGATGCCGCGCGGATGCACCATCTTGATGAACTGCTTGAGCATCTGCTCGGTGACGGTGAAGTCGGCGATCACACCGTCCTTCATCGGCCGGATGGCCTCGATGTTCCCGGGGACTTTACCCAGCATGGCCTTGGCTTCGGAGCCGACGGCCTGGATTGTTTTTTTGCCTTGGGGGCCGCCCTCGTGGCGGATCGCGACCACCGATGGTTCGTCGAGCACGATCCCCTTGTCGCGCACAAAGATCAGGGTGTTCGCAGTACCCAGGTCAATGGCCAGGTCGGTCGAAAAATACCGACGAAAAGCTCCGAACATCAGGAAGTCCTCTCGCGGGCAGGACAGGCATGCCGGCCTGCGCTCGCCGTATGAATCATGTTATTTGGGCCGAAACCCGCTTTTTCCTGCAAATACCGGCGGTTTCGCGGATGTTGCGCTAAAGGCGGGATAATACCCGATCCCCTTGTGAATAACCGGTCCGTGACGGGCCAATCTCCGAGCGTTTACATCTGTATCGCCGTGCCTATCGCTGCTATGGCTCTCACCTCTCAAGACATCGCCCGGATCGCTCATCTCGCCAGGTTGCAATTAAGCTCCGGCGAGAGCGAGCGCATGCTGACCCAAATCAATGGCTTTTTCGACATCGTCGAAAAGATGCGCGCTGTGGATACGGCAGGCATCCTGCCGCTTTCGCACCCTGTCGCGGCCTTCGAGGACGTGGCGCTGCGGCTGCGTGAAGACGTGGCCAGCGAGCCGAACCAGCGCGAGGCCAACCAGCGCAGCGCGCCCGCCGTGGAGCGGGGCCTGTTTCTCGTGCCGAAGGTGATCGAATGAGCGCGACGGCGAGGGGCCCCGTTTGCGGGGATCGACGCAGCGAATTCAATCGGGCTGCCGACAGCATGGGCATGAGATCACTAGCAGCGGTCCGGAGGCAGCCAGAGTGATGGCGCAGACCGCTTTGCACGATTTGACAGTTGTGCAACTGGCCGCAAAGTTGCGCCAAAAGGAAATATCGGCGGTGGAAACCGCCAGGCACTTTCTCGCGCGCAGCGCCGCGCACGAGGCGCTGGGGGCGTATCTCGCCATCGACCAAGAGGTGACCCTGGCCCAGGCCCGGGCTGCCGACGCGCGGATCGCCGCGGGCGACACCGCGCCGCTGCTGGGTGTTCCAATCGCCCACAAGGACATCTTCGTCACCAAGGATTTGCCAAGCACGGCCGGCTCGAAGATGCTGGAGAACTATCGCTCGCCCTTCGATGCCACCGTGGTGGCCAGGCTCGGCCAGGGCGCGCCGGGCCAAGGCGCGGGCGCGGGGGCGGTGACCTTGGGCAAGCTCAACTGCGACGAATTCGCGATGGGCTCGTCCAATGAGAACTCGGCGTACCGGCCCGTGCGCAATCCTTGGGACAGCTCCCGCATCCCGGGCGGCTCCTCCGGCGGCAGTGCCGCGGCCGTGGCCGCGCGTCTGGCTCCGGCGGCCACCGGCACCGACACCGGCGGTTCGATCCGGCAGCCCGCCTCGTTTTGCGGTGTCACGGGCATCAAGCCCACCTACGGCCGGGCTTCGCGCTACGGCATGATCGCCTTCGCATCCAGCCTCGACCAGGCCGGGCCGCTGGCGCGCACGGCGCAGGACTGCGCGCTGCTGCTGTCGGCCATGTGCGGCGCGGATCCGGATCGCGATTCCACGTCCCTGGACCGGCCGGCCGAAGATTTCACCCGGTCGCTGAACGACTCCCTGGAGGGTTTGCGCATCGGCGTGCCCCGGGAGTTCTTCGGCGCGGGCCTGGCCGGCGATGTGCATGCGGCGATCGATGGCGCGCTCGAGCAATACCGCAAGCTCGGCGCCAAGGTCGTGGAGATCTCGCTGCCGCTCACCGAGCTGTCGATTCCCGTCTACTACATCATCGCGCCGGCAGAGGCTTCTTCGAACCTGTCGCGTTTCGACGGCGTGAAATTCGGACATCGCGCCAGGCAGTACGGCGACCTGCTGGACATGTACAAGAAGACCCGCGCCGAAGGTTTCGGCGACGAGGTCAAGCGCCGCATCATGATCGGAACGTACGTGCTCTCGCACGGCTACTACGACGCCTACTACCTGCAGGCGCAAAAGGTCCGCCGCATGATCGCCCAGGATTTCCAGCAGGCGTTCGGGCAGTGCGACCTGATCGCGGGACCGGTGGCGCCAACGGTGGCGTGGAAGCTCGGCGAACACGGCAACGACCCGCTGGCCGATTACCTGGCCGACATCTTCACGCTGCCGGCATCGCTGGCGGGCCTGCCCGGCATGAGCGTGCCCTGCGGTTTCGGCCAAGGCCACATGCCGGTGGGCCTGCAGCTCATCGGCAACTACTTCGCCGAAGCGAAATTGCTCAATGCCGCGCACCGGTTCCAGCAAGCGACCGACTTCCACCTCCTGCAGCCGGAGGGTTTCTAGATGGCCAAGTTGATCCAGGGCTGGGAAGTCGTCATCGGCTTCGAGACGCACGCCCAGCTGTCCACCCAGGCGAAAATCTTCAGCCGCGCCGCGACCGCGTTCGGCGCCGAACCCAATACGCAGGCCTGCGCCGTGGACCTTGCGCTGCCCGGCACCCTGCCCGTGATGAACAAGGGCGCCGTCGAGCGCGCCATCGAGTTCGGGCTGGCCGTGAACGGCCATATCGCGCCGCGCAGCATCTTCGCGCGCAAGAACTACTTCTACCCGGACCTGCCCAAGGGCTATCAGATCAGCCAGTACGAAATTCCGGTGGTGCAGGGCGGCACCGTGGAGTTCTATCTTCCCGGATCGAGTCCGGGACAGGCGGCGTCCGAGAAGAAAAGCGTGCGCCTGGTGCGCGCGCACCTGGAAGAAGACGCGGGCAAGTCGCTGCACGAAGACTTCGTCGGCCAGTCGGGCATCGACCTGAACCGCGCCGGCACGCCGCTGCTGGAGATCGTGACCGAGCCCGACATGCGCTCGTCCGACGAGGCCGTGGCTTATGCGAAGGAGCTGCACAAGATCGTGACCTGGATCGGCATCTGCGACGGCAACATGCAGGAGGGATCGTTCCGCTGCGACGCCAACGTGTCGGTGCGCAAACCGGGCGGCCCGCTGGGCACCCGCCGCGAAATCAAGAACCTGAACAGCTTCAAGTTCATGCAGCAGGCGATCGACTTCGAGATCCGGTGGCAGATCGAGGAGATCGAGGACGGCCGCGCCATCGAGCAGGCCACCGTGCTGTTCGACCCCGACACCGGCGAGACCCGCGCCATGCGCACCAAGGAAGACGCCGCCGACTACCGCTACTTCCCCGATCCGGACCTGCCGCCGCTGGTCATCGCGCCGGAATGGGTGGAGCGGGTGCGATCGGAAATGGCGGAGCTGCCGCGGGTCATGGCCGAGCGCTTCGTCAGGGACTACGGCCTGCCCGAGTACGACGCCACGACCCTGACGCAGGGCAAGGCGATGGCGGCTTATTTCGAGGCGGCGGCCCGCTCCAGCGGCCAGCCGAAACTGGCGAGCAACTGGATCATGGGCGAGCTGTCGCGGCGCATCAACGCCGGCGAGGGCACGCTCGACGAAGCGCCAGTCACCGCGGCGATGCTTGCCGCCCTGATCGCGCGCATTGCCGACGGCACGATCTCCAACAACGCCGCGCGCCAGGTGTTCGACACGCTGTGGAGCGGCGAAAGCAGTGACGTGGACGCCGTGATCGAGGCCAAGGGACTGAAGCAGATGTCCGACGCCGGCGCCCTGGAGAAAATCATCGACGAGGTGATTGCCGCCAATGCGGACAACGTGGCGCAGTTCAAGGCCGGCAAGGACAAGGCGTTCAACGCCCTGGTGGGGCAGGCCATGAAGGCGAGCAAGGGCAAGGCCAATCCGGCCCAGGTCAACGAGCTGCTGCGCCGCAAACTGGGCCAGCAGTAGGGGCCGAGATGGATTGCGGGTCAAGCCCGCAATGACAGATAACTCGTCATCCCGGGCTTGACCCGGGATCCATGCCTCGGGCTCGGCACGACGGTTTTACCGCTTCGCCGCCGCCGGCACCGCCGCGGCGGCGGGCGCGGCACTTTGCGCCCACAGCGGTTTGAGCTTGACCAGTTCCTCGTCGAACTGGGCGTTGATGCGCTTCTTTTCGCTGTCCTGGTTGGCCACGAAGCGCCGCTGCGCCTCGATATGCTGCTCGTTTTCCTCGATCTGGCGTTTGAGCTTGGGCGGCGCCCGGGACGGGTCGTTGCGGTAGAACTCCAGCTCGCTTGCCAGCCGCTTGCGGGTGGCCACGAGCTCCTCGGTACTCTTGCGCGCCGCGGCAATGGCGTTGTCCACGAGCACGATGGCGGCCAGCCGTTCCTTGTCGTGGGCGCGGCGGTCGGGATAGCGCGTGAGCAGCGCCCGATTGCGCTTTTTTTCCTCGGCCAGCCGGTTGCGTTCCGCGATCGCCTTGCGGGCTCTTTCCTCTTCGGCCGCGAGCTCCGGCCCCGTCAGGCTGGGGCCGATCTTGCGCTTGACGGTGCCGCTGGCGTTGAGTTCCTGTTGCTCGCGGTCGTTGCACTCCGCGATCGGGCGGTCGGCCGTGAGCCGCCGGCCCTGGGCATCCACGCAGGTGTAGATGCCCTCGGCGCCGGCTGTCCCGACCAGCGCGCCCAGCAGCAGCCCCCCGGCAATGGCACGTTCCCTCAAGCCCCGCAAGTCATGTTCCTTCATCCACTCCGTAGCGCCGGCGGTAGGCGAGCACCTGCTCGTGGTACGCACCGAGTTCATCGCCACTGTGCTGTTGCAGATACTGAAGCAAATCCTCCAGCCGCGCAATCGAACAAACCTGCAGGCCCAGCTGGTCGCGCACGTATTGCACGGCGCTGTGGTTCACGTCGACGCCGTTCTCGGTGGCCTTTTCCTGCCGGTCCAGCGCGATCGCCACCGCGTGCGGCGTGGCCCCGGCGGCCTGGATGACGGCGATCGATTCGCGCGCCGCGGTCCCGGCGGACATGACGTCGTCGACGATCAGCACCCGGCCCCTGACCGGCGCGCCGACCAGCGTCCCTCCTTCTCCATGGTCCTTGGCCTCCTTGCGGTTGTAGGCGTACGGGACGTTGCGCCCGAGCCGCGCCAGCTCGATCGCCACCGCGGCGGCCAGCGGGATGCCTTTGTAGGCCGGGCCGAAAATCATGTCGAACTCGATGCCCGAGGCCAGGATGCGCTGTGCATAGAATTGCGCCAGCCGGCCCAGCTTGGCGCCGTCGTCGAACAGGCCCGCGTTGAAGAAATAGGGGGACTCCCGCCCGGCCTTGGTCGTGAACCGGCCAAAGCGCAGCACGCCCGATTCCACCGAGAATTGCACGAAATCCTGCGCCAGTCGATCCTGCCCGCCTGCTGTCACCATGAGGAATTCCTTGTTCAGACTGACCAGCCTCAACTTGAACGGCATCCGTTCGGCAGCCAGCAAAGGCGTGGAGGCCTGGCTTGCAAAAACCAAGCCGGATTGTATTTGCCTCCAGGAGGTCAAGGCGCAGGCGCAGGATGTCGCCGGCCGCTTCCAGGAAATGGCGGGGCTCCAGGGCCATTTCCACTTCGCCCAGAAGAAGGGGTATTCCGGCGTGGCCGTGTACACGCGGCACGCCCCCAGCGACGTGGTCGTAGGCTTCGGATCGGCCGAATTCGACGCCGAGGGCCGCTATGTGGAGCTGCGCTTCGACACCCCCGGCCGCAAGCTGTCCCTCATCAGCTGCTATTTCCCCAGCGGCTCCTCGGGCGAGGAGCGCCAGCAGGCCAAGTTCCGGTTCCTCGATGAGTTCGACCCGCACCTGGCGCGGCTGAAGGCGCAGCGCGAATTCATCGTCTGCGGCGACGTCAACATCGCGCACAAGGAGCAGGACCTGAAGAACTGGCGCGCTAACCGCAAGAACAGCGGCTTCCTGCCCGAGGAGAGGGCCTGGATGACGAAGTTGCTCGATGAAACGGGTCTGGTGGACGTGTACCGCCGCCTCAGGCCGGACACCACCGAAGAGTGCTACACGTGGTGGAGCAACCGGGGCCAGGCGTACCAGAACAACGTGGGATGGCGGCTGGACTACCATCTGGCCACGCCGGCGCTGGCGCTACTGGCCCGCACGGAAGCGATCTACAGGAACGAAAAGTTTTCGGACCACGCGCCGGTGACCGTGGACTACGAGCTGTCGCTGTGACGGCGCGCTACCAGTCCACCAGGCTCAGCCCCACGCCCAGCACCGTGCGGCGCCGGTTGTAATCGACTCTTGGGGCCTGGGCCGGGCTTTGCGCCGCCAGTGC
This sequence comes from Ramlibacter sp., assembly GCA_035559095.1. Classification (GTDB taxonomy): domain Bacteria; phylum Pseudomonadota; class Gammaproteobacteria; order Burkholderiales; family Burkholderiaceae_C; genus Ramlibacter. The sequence goes on along the minus strand of DATMBW010000100.1, from coordinate 2,024 downwards.
CGCCGCCAGGGCGAGCGCGGCGCGGAACTTCATGACCCGGCCGCAGCCGCGGCAGCCGCGGCATCGAGCGCCTTCTTGGCGAATTCGGCACGCAGGGCCTTGAGCTTTTCCCGCGGGTCTTCTTTGGTGGTGCTCTTGTCCAGCGCCATTTCGGCAATGAAGCGGCTGGGCTGTGCGGGGATCATTTCGCGGCCCTTCTTGCGCTTGCGCGTCCAGCTCACGGCCAGCGATCGCTGGGCCCGGGTGATGCCCACGTACATCAGGCGGCGTTCTTCCTGCAGGCGCTGCAGGATGCCCTCGGACATCGGACCGTCGGACTTGGCCGCCGGTGTGTCGTCGTCGCCCAATTTGAACGGCAACAGGCCCTCGGTCACGCCCACCAGCATCACGTGCGGCCACTCCAGGCCCTTGGCGGCGTGCAGGGTGGACAGAGTGACCACGTTCTGGTCCTGCTCACGCTCGTTGATCGTGGACAGCAGCGAGATGGTCTGCGCCACTTCGAGCAGGGTCTTCTTCTCGGCCGCGACGCTGACGCCGGCGGCATCGTCGAGCTGGCCGCCGCAGCGCTGCGCCATCCAGTCGCAGAAATCGATCACATTGGTCCAGCGCGCAGCCGCCAGCTTCTCGTTTTCCTCGCCGTCGTACAGGTGCTTTTCATAGCCGATGTCCTTCACCCAGTCCAGCAGGAAGACGCGCGCGTCCTCGGCGCCGGTGGTGCGGCGGGCGCGGAATTCCAGGTCGTTCACGTAGCGGCCAAACTCGTGCAGCCCGGCCACGGCGCGGCCCGCCAGCACCGAGCCGAGCGAGGAGGAGAACAGGGATTCGAACAGGCTGAGCCGGTACTTGCCGGCGAACAGGCCCAGCGCCTGCAGCGTCTGGTGGCCGATGCCCCGCTTGGGCGAAGTCACCGCGCGCAGGAAAGCCGGGTCGTCGTCGTTGTTGACGATCAGGCGCAGCCAGGCGCACAGGTCCTTGATCTCGGCGCGGTCGAAGAAACTCTGGCCGCCCGAGACCTTGTACGGAATCTGCGCCTTGCGCAGCGCCTGCTCGAACACCTTGGCCTGGTGGTTGGCGCGATAGAGCACGGCGAAGTCCCTCCACTCCTGGCCGAGCCCGTTCGCGCGCGTGGACTGGATGCGCGCCACCACGCGTTCGGCTTCGTGCGCTTCGTTGTCGGCATCGACGATGCGCACGGGCTCGCCCTCGCCCAGCTCGGAGAACAGCGTTTTGGCAAACAGCTTGGGATTGGGGCCGATGACGTTGTTCGCGGCCCGCAGGATCGCGCCGGTGGAGCGGTAGTTCTGCTCGAGTTTGACGACCTTGAGCTGCGGGAAGTCCACCGGCAGGCGCTTGAGGTTGTCCAGCGTGGCCCCGCGCCAGCCGTAGATCGACTGGTCGTCGTCGCCCACGGCGGTGAATCGCCCGCGCTCGCCCACCAGCAATTTGAGCACCTCGTACTGCGTGGCGTTGGTGTCCTGGTACTCGTCGACCAGCACGTGGCCCAGTTGCGCCTGCCACTTCTCGCGCACGTCGCGGTGCTGCTGCAACAGCTTCAACGGCAGGCCGATCAGGTCGTCGAAGTCCACGCTCTGGTAGGCGGCGAGCCGCTCTTCGTACCGCGCCATGATGCGCGCCGTGACTTTTTCGTTGTCGTCCCTGGCTTGCGCCTGCGCCTGCGCGGCGTTCAGCCCCATGTTCTTCCACAGGCTGATCGCCCATTGCCACTGGCGCGCGGTTGCCGCGTCGGTGGTGCCGCCCGCGTCCTTCAGGATGCCGGTCACGTCATCGCTGTCCAGGATCGAGAAGGCCGGTTTCAGGCCCACTGCCGCGCCGTCCTGGCGCAGCATGCGCACCCCCAGCGCGTGGAAGGTGCAGATCAGGGCGTCGCCGGCGTTGCGCCCGATCAGGCTCTTGGCGCGCTCGCGCATTTCGGCCGCCGCCTTGTTGGTGAAGGTGATGGCGGCGATGCGCCTGGCCTCCAGGCCGGCCTGGATCAGCCGGCCGATCTTGTGCGTGATCACCCG
>DATMBW010000099.1:0-4168 GCA_035559095.1 Ramlibacter sp. | reverse complement strand
TGCCCGCGAACGCGCTCGACCTGGATATCAGCGGGCCGGAGCAGGCGGACCGCCCGATGGGCGTCATCCTGGTCGAATCGGGCCGGTTGACGCAGGAGAGCGCCCAACGCATCCTGGACTTCCAGAAAAAGGCCGGCCTGCCGTTTGGCGAGGCGGGCATCGCGATGGGGCTGCTGACGGAAGAGGACGTGCGCGGGGTCTTGTCCCTGCAATTCGGGTATTCGTGCCTTCCCGACGACGCCGGGTTCGGCAAGGAACTGGTCGCCGCGCGCGAGCCCGAAACCGAGGCGGTCGAGTATTTGCGCGCGCTGCGCAGCCAGTTGATGCTTCGCTGGTTCGAGAACGACGCGCGCCAGGCCGCGCTGGCCATCGTCAGCCCGGGCGTGGGAGAAGGGCGCAGCTATATCGCGGCCAACCTCGCCGTACTGTTCTCGCAATTGGGCAAGCGCACGCTGCTGATCGATGCGGACCTGCGCAGGCCGCGACAGCATCGCATCTTCGGCCTGACCGGCCGCGTGGGCCTGTCGGCCGTCCTGGCGGGCCGGGCGGGCCCGGAAGCGGTCCAGGAGATCAAGTCGTTGCCCGACTTGTGGGTGCTGCCCGCCGGCGTAGTGCCGCCCAATCCGCAGGAATTGCTGGCCCGTGCGGGTTTCACGCGGCTGATTGCGGCATTGCGGTCCAGCTATGAAGTCATCCTGATCGACACCCCGGCCGCCAGCATGTGCGCCGACGCCGGCACCATCGCGGCGCGGGCGGGGGCGGCGCTCATGCTGGCATGCCGCGACCGCAGTTCGGCGCCGCGCCTGGCCAGCCTGACGGAGGAACTGCGGCAATTCGGCGTCACCATCGTGGGTGCGGTGCTCAACGGCGCGCCAGCTCATGCCGCCGCGTACCTCTGACACGCGCGACTGGCAGCCGCGCTGGAACGAGCTCGTCAAGGGCATCGTGCGCGTGTATTCGCCCAGCGGCGAGCAGCAACTGATCGAGTGGCTGATGCGGCCGGGCGAACCCCGGATCCTTGCGTTCGTCAATGCCCACGCGATGAATGCGGCCGCGACCTCCCCGAATTTCTTCCAGGCACTCGCGTCGGCCGACCTGCTGCTGCGCGACGGCAGCGGGATGGCCATCCTGCTGCGGTTGCTGAACCAGCCGCCCGGGCTGAACCTGAATGGAACCGACCTCATTCCCAAGATCCTCGGCCGATGCGGCGAAAAGACGGTCGCCTTGTTCGGCACGCAAGACCCCTACCTGGCGCGGGCACGCTCGGTCGTGGCGTCGCGGATCGCTCCGGGCGTGTGCTGCATCGTCGCGCATGGCTTTCTCGACACCGCGTCCTATGTGCGCCTGGCCGCCGCGCATCGCCCGGCCCTCATCGTGCTCGGGATGGGTGTCCCGCGGCAGGAAGAAGTCGCCGTGGCGCTGCGTGCCGCGATCGGTTTTCCCTGTCTCATCATTTGCGGCGGCGCCATCATTGATTTCCTGGGCGACAAGACGCCCCGCGCTCCCGGCTGGGTGCGCCGGTTGGGCCTCGAATGGCTGTACCGGCTCGCCCTGGAGCCGCGGCGCCTGTTCAGGCGCTACGTCATCGGCAACCCGGTGTTCATTGCGCGCGCGCTGAGGTTCGCGGCGCGCACGCCGCGCCACGAGCGCGGCGCCGCGGCGTAGCCGCCGGAGAATTCTTACGGGGCGGCGATTGCTGTGCTGAACATCCTGCTTACCGGCGGTGCGGGCTACATCGGCAGCCACACTCTCGTGGCGCTGACCGAAGCTGGATTCGCGCCGATCATTCTCGACAACTTTTCCAACAGCCACCGGGCCGTGTTGCCGCGCCTGCGCGCCATCACCGAGCGGCCCGTGCTGTGCGAGGCGGGCGACGTGCTGGACACGGCATTCGTGCAGGACGTGCTGCGGCGCCACCAGGTGGTCGGGGTCATCCACTTCGCTGGGGACAAGGCGGTGGGCGAGAGCGTGACCAAGCCCCTCAAGTACTACCAGAACAACCTGGTCGGCGCCGTGAGCCTGCTGCACGCCATGGAAGCGGTTGGCTGCCAGACGCTGGTCTTCTCCAGCAGCGCGACGGTGTATGGCGAGCCGGCCACCGTGCCCATCGCCGAGGACTTTCCGCGCAGTCACACCAATCCCTACGGCCACACCAAGCTCGTGATTGAAGACATGCTGGCATCGCAGTGCAAGGCACGGCCGTCGTGGCGGGTCGCGGTGCTGCGCTATTTCAATCCCGTGGGCGCGCACCCGAGCGGCCTGATCGGCGAGGATCCGGCGCAGGTGCCGAGCAACCTGATGCCCTACATCACCCAGGTCGCATCGGGCCAGCGGCCCTACCTGCAGGTGTTCGGCAGCGATTACCCCACACCCGACGGCACCGGCGTGCGCGACTACATCCATGTGTGCGACCTGGCGGAAGGCCACGTCGCCGCATTGAACTCGCTGCTGGAAGATGGGCAGAGCCTGAGCGTGAACCTGGGCACCGGCCGCGGCCACAGCGTGCTGGAGGTGGTGCGGGCTTTCGAGACCGCGACCCATCAGGCTGTGCCTTACCAGATGGTGCCGCGCCGTCCGGGCGACGTTGCACAGTGCTATGCCGACGCCAGCCTTGCGCATCGCCGGCTGGGCTGGCGGGCCACGCGATCGCTCGAGCAGATGTGCGCCGACGCCTGGCGCTGGCAGACCCTGAATCCCAGCGGGTATGGCAGCCGGTACCCGGACACGGCGTATTAAATAAAGCTACGCGGGCACAAGTCAGTTTACGAAGCGCGCAAGCGCGCCCGCCCCCAGGCCGAGCATCACAGCCGCCCCAAAGATCGCCCCACCGGGTACCGCCTGCCGCCACCCCATGATCAAATCCAGCCCAGCTTCTTCGCGAAGGTCGCTACTCGTCTCAATGCGCGTGGTGCCCGGTTTGCAAGTACCACTGCGCTGATTGCTCCAGCCCTTCGCGGTACGGCGTCCAGCGGATGTCGAGGTCGCGCTGTGCCGCTTCCGATTGGAGGTGCAGGTGGCGGTACCACAGGCCCAGCAGCCCCGGCGGCAGCGGATCGGGCACCGTTCGCGGCGAACGGCCGGCGCGCGCGAGCGCGGACCGGGCCATCGCCAACGCCGGCCCGCCCAGCCAGGCGTCCATTCGCAATTGCATCGGCGGGATACGCCGCACGGGCGTGGCGCCGATGGCGAGCGCCAGGTCCACGAAGTACTCGTTCCAGCGCGGACTGTCGGGCGCCGCCAGGTTGTAGATTCGGACCCGGCCTGCCGCCTGGGGCGTTCGCAGCGCAGCGAAGACGGCTGCGCACACGTCGTCGACATGGACCAGGTTCGACCAGCCGTCGCCGCCGACGCCCAGATCGCCGAGGCGCTTCGCGTGCAGGTAGCGGCCGATGCGGCCCACCCACAACTCGCTCCCCGGACCCCAGACGCAACCGGGGCGCAAGGTCACGGCCGTGCCGCCGGCTTCGGCGAAGGACTCGATGTGCCGTTCCGCTTCGCACTTGGCCCGTGCGTACCAGCCGAGGGAAGGGTCCAACGGCGCGCGTTCCCCTGCCGGCCCTTCGCGCGCTCCGTACACAGCCATGCTGCTGAGGTGAACGATGCGCATGCAATGGGCTTTGGCGCTGGCCTCGGCAAGCACCTTGGCGCCTTCCGCGATGGCGCGAGCGCTGCCCGCGACGCAATTGACTACCGCGTCCATGCCCTGCAGCGCCTGGGCTACCGAGGCGCGGTCGGTCGTGTCCGCCCGCAGGCTCAGGGCGCCCGGCGTAACGCGTCTGCAAGAAGCGCTCACCGGCGTGGCCCAGCCGCTGTGCGCAAGCATGGCGCACAGCCGCGCGCCGATGTAGCCGGAGCCGCCCAGGACCAGGACTTTCATGGCAACGTGAGCTCAGGAATGGTCGACTCGTCCGCGACGGCGCTGCGACGGGCCGGCGCCGCGTCGACCTCGACATCGACATGCACCACCGCCCGAGGGGCGAGCCGCCTCGCCAGATGGCGGCCCAGCCGCAGCGACAGCGCGATGAGCGTCAATGTGGGATTGGCCTGGCTCGACGTGGGGAACACGGCGCTTCCCGCCACGTACAGGTTGCCCACCGAGTGCACGCGGCAATTGGAATTGACCACGCTTTTGCGCACGTCCGATCCCATGCGTGCCGTGCCGATATGG
>DATMBW010000098.1:0-4012 GCA_035559095.1 Ramlibacter sp. | reverse complement strand
CTTCGCTGCCGGGCCGGTGCTGATCGGCGGTACGGTCTATGCCGCCGATCTCGACGGCCGCGTGTTCGCGATCGACGGCGCGTAGCGACGGGGTATTTCCGGATCACGGAACGCGGGAACAACCCCATCATCACGCCGCGGCCGCAACCTCGCGCCGGACGGGATGACAAGGGAGACTCGATGACCAAGACATGGCGCGCGGCACTGGCCGCCACCCTCGGCCTCGCCGCGATCGGCGCCTTCGCCGCCGAGCAGCAGGGCGTGAGCAAGAACGAGATCGTGATCGGCTCGATCCAGGACCTCTCCGGGCCGATCGCCGGCTTCGGCAAGCAGGTGCGGCTCGGCATGATGCTGCGCGCCGACGAGATCAACGAGCAGGGCGGCATCAACGGCCGCAAGATCAAGCTCATCGTGGAAGATTCGGCCTACGACCCCAAGAAGGCCGTGCTGGCGGCGCAAAAGCTCGTCAACCAGGACAAGATCTTCGCCATGGTGGGCCACATCGGCACGGCGCAGAACATGGCGGCGATGCCCGTGCAGTTCGAGAAGAACGTCATCAACTTTTTCCCCGTCACGGCGGCGCGCGAGATGTACGAGCCGTTCCACCGGCTGAAGTACTCCTTCGCGGCCACCTACTACGACCAGATGCGCACCGCGGTGCCCAAGCTGGTCAAGGACAAGGGCGCCAAGAAAGTGTGCACCATGTACCAGGACGACGAGTTCGGCCTGGAAGTGATGCGCGGCGCGGAGGCGGGCCTGAAATCCATCAACATGGAGCTGGCCGAGAAGACGAGCTACAAGCGCGGCGCGACGGACTTCTCGTCGCAGGTCGCCAAGCTCAAGTCCTCGGGCTGCGACGCGGTGGTGCTGGGCACCATCATCCGCGAAACCATCGGCGCGATCGGCGAGGCGCGCAAGACCGGCTACAACCCGACCTTCATCGGCTCCAGCGCGGCGTACACCGACTTGATCCACAAGCTGGGCGGCAAGGCGATGGACGGCCTGTATGCCACGCACACGGCGCAGCACCCCTACCTGGACGAGGCGTCGCAGCCGATCCGATTCTGGGCCAACAAGTACAAGACCAAGTTCAACGAGGATCCCACGGTGTTCTCGGTCTATGGCTACCAGCTGATCGACTCGTTCGCCGCCGCCGCGCGCAAGGCCGGCCCCGGCCTGACCACCGAAAGCTTCATCAAGGCGATGGACACCATGGTGCTGCCGGCCGACATCTTCGGCAGCCCCGAAGCGCGTTTCGGCCCGCAACGACGCCTGGGCAACGAATTCTCGCGCCTGTCGCAGATCCAGGACGGCCGCTGGAAAGTGGTGTCGGATTACGTCAAACCCTGATCGGTGACGAATGACAGATGACGAATGAATAACCAAAGCCGCCTGCGGGCGGCTTTTTTCTTTCTTCGCGCCGGGTGTTAATCTTGCCGTCCTCTGTCATTCGTCATTGGTCATCCAATTCGTCCATGCCCGACCGCGACCCGCTCAACTCACCCGCGCTGCAGAGCAGGGCTCTCATCTGGCTGGTCGCGATCGTGACGGTGCTGTTCGCCATGGTGCTGTGGCCGCTCTCCGGCGCTGTGTCCTGGGCGGTCTTCATTGCCATCGTGTTCGCACCGTTGCAGGAGCGTTCGGTGCTGGTCTGCCGCGGCCGCCGGGGCTGGGCGGCGTTCGCGACGCTGCTTGTGATCGTGGTGAGCGTCATGCTGCCGACGGCCCTGCTGGTCGCTTCGGTCACGCAGGAGGCCGCCGCGTTCTACGAGCGCTTCAAATCCGGCGATATTTCGCTTAGCGAGTATTTCCAGCGCGGGATCGACGTGCTGCCGGGTTGGGTGCGCTCCGGCCTGGACCGGCTCGGCTTGGCCGACCTGGGGCTGGTGCAGCAGAAACTGGTGGACGCCCTGGGCCACAGCGGCCAGGCCCTGACCTCGCGCGCTTTCACGATCGGGCAGAACACGCTGGAATTCCTGGTCAGCTGGTTCGTGATGCTGTACCTGCTGTTCTTCCTGCTGCGTGACGGCAAGTCCCTGTCGGCCCACGCCGCGCGGGCCCTGCCGCTCAAGGAAAAGCACACCCAGCGGCTGTTAGCGCAGTTCGCCACGGTGGTGCGGGCCACCGTCAAGGGCAACGTGGTGGTCGCCCTGGTGCAGGGCACGCTGGGCGGCCTCGCGTTCTGGGCGCTGGACATCAGCGGCGCCTTGCTCTGGGGCGCGCTGATGGCGCTGCTGTCGCTGTTGCCGGCCGTGGGCGCGGCGCTGGTGTGGGGACCGGTGGCGATCTACCTGCTGGCGACCGGATCGATCCTGCAGGCGCTCGGCTTGACGGCCTGGGGCGTGCTGGTGATCGGACTGGTGGACAACGTCCTGCGCCCGATCATGGTCGGCAAGGAAACACGCCTGCCCGATTACCTGGTCCTGATCGCCACGCTCGGCGGCCTGGCGGTGTTTGGCGTGAACGGTTTTGTCATCGGGCCGGTGATCGCGGCAGTGTTCCTGGCCGCGTGGGATATTTTTTCCGAGGTGCGGCGCGAGCAAGCCGCGACTGCCCGGGAACGGCCGCCGGGGCGGTCGCGATAATCCGCTTCCATGGTTATCCCTTGCGACCCCTTGCTGCGCGCGCGCCTGATCGCCGTGGCGCAGGAACAGGCGACGCCAGACTTGCTGATCCGGGGCGCGCGCGTGTGGAACGCGTACACCGGCGAGACGCTTCCCGGCGACATCGCCGTGTGCGCCGACCGCATCGCCAAGGTCGGCCCATGGACCGGGAGCCTGGCCGCCGACACCGTGTTGATCGAGGCCGATGGCCGCGTCGCGGTGCCCGGCTACATCGAGCCCCACACACACCCGTGGCCCTTCGCCAATCCGCTCAGCCTGGGCGAGGCGGCCGTGTGCCGGGGGACCACCTGCCTGGTCTACGACGACCTGATGCTGCACCTGGCCATGGGCACCGAGCGCATGCTCGAGGCGACCCGGGCCATGTCGGCGGCTTCCCTGCCGCACATCTTCTGGGTCGCCCGTATCGCCTCGCAATCGCGCTTCCAGGGTGAGGAGGCCATCTTTTCTCGCGAGGCGATCCGCCGCCTGGTCGATGCCGAACATTTCATCGGTACGGGGGAGCTGACACGCTGGACCGATCTGCTGGATCCGATGATGTCGCCTGAGTTGCTGGCGATCCTCGAGGACGTGCGGCGCGCCAACAAGATCAACGACGGACATTTCGCCGGTGCCAGTCCGCGCCGGCTGGCCGCCCTGGCCAACGCCGGCATCCATTCCTGCCACGAGGCCATCAATTCCGATGAAGTCCTGGAGCGCCTGCGCCAGGGGCTTTGGGTCCTGCTGCGGAACTCGAGCCTGCGCCAGGATCTCACGGCGCTGCTGCCTGCGCTGGACAAGACGGCCTTCCACGACCGCATCGCGTACACCTCCGACGGATCGAGCGAGAACCTGGTCGCCACCGCCGGACTGATTGAGCACCTCATCGGCCAGGCCCTGGCCGCCGGCGTCGCGCCGAATCTGGCTTACCGGATGGCGACCTTGAACCCGGCCAGCTTCCTCGGCCTGGACCAGGACATGGGCGCCGTGGTGGCCGGACGCATTGCCGACATCAACCTGCTGGCGGACATGCATCGGCCCATGCCGGAACTGGTGGTGTGCCGCGGCCGCCTCGCCGCCCACGACGGTGCCCTGGTGGTGACCGCCCCCAGCGAGGAATTCCCCTGGGACACCGCCTGCGCCGGCGGCGAGCCGGACATTCCGCAGTGGGGACCGGACCGCTTCGTGCTGCCGGCCGACGCCCCCAATCCCTTTCCGGCGGGACGCCTGGTCAACGCCGCCATCACGCGCGAGGTGCCGACGCCGCTGCGCGCCTGCCCGGGCGGGCTGTGGCCCAGCGAGGGCTTGATGTTGGCCGCCAGCAACCGGGGCGGCGACTGGATCAGCCGCGGTGTGGTGCACGATTTCGGTGACGAGCTGGAGGCGCTGGCCACCACCTACACCGCCAATGC
>DATMBW010000097.1:0-8304 GCA_035559095.1 Ramlibacter sp. | reverse complement strand
CACGCCGATGTCAATGACGAGATGTTCGGCGAACCGGTGGCGCACGGCACGCCCTTTCGCCGCGCGGTGGAAGAAGGCCTGCTGGCGAGCGACAAGGTGTGGCAGATCGGCCTGCGCGGTACCGGCTATGCCGCCGACGACTTCGATTGGCCGCGCCGGCAAGGCTTCACGATCGTGCAGGCGCACGAGGTGTGGTATCGCTCGCTCGCGCCGCTGATGCAGCAGGTGCGTGAGCGCATCGGGCCGCAGCACCCGGTCTACATCAGCTTCGACATCGACGGCATCGACCCCGCGTTCGCCGGCGGCACGGGCACGCCCGAGATCGGCGGCCTGAGCGTGCCGCAGGCCCTGGAGATCGTGCGCGGCTGCCGCGGTCTCAACGTGGTCGGCGCCGACCTTGTGGAAATCGCCCCGCCCTACGATCCTTCCGGCAACACCGCGCTGCTCGGAGCGAATCTGCTGTACGAGATGCTTTGTGTGCTGCCGGGTGTTACCTATCGCTGAAGAATCCAGTGCCGAAAAAAAAGCCGGCCGCCACGCGACTCCAGTTCATAGAAAGAGGCAAATCATGAAAGACCTGCGCGACTCCAAACTTTTCCGTCAACAGTGCTATATCGATGGCGTGTGGTCGAACGCGGATGAGGACGGAACGATCACGGTGACGAACCCCGCAAATGGCGAGAAGCTGGGCACCGTACCGAAAATGGGCGCTGCCGAAACGCGGCGCGCCATCGCCGCGGCGGACGCCGCATTCCCGTCCTGGCGCGCCCGAACCGCCAAGGATCGCTCGGCCATCTTGCGCCGCTGGTTCGAACTGATGCTCGAACACAAACAGGATCTGGCGATGCTCATGACCGCCGAGCAGGGCAAGCCCCTGACCGAATCGCTGGGCGAAATCGCCTACGGCGCATCGTTCATCGAGTGGTTTGCGGAGGAAGGCAAGCGGATCTACGGCGACACGATCCCGGCCCAGAACGCCGACCGTCGCATCGTGGTCATCAAGCAGCCGATCGGCGTCGTCGGGGCAATCACACCCTGGAATTTCCCCAATGCAATGATCACCCGCAAATGCGGCCCCGCGCTGGCTGCCGGTTGCACCGTGGTGGTCAAACCTGCGAGCCAGACGCCCTTCTCTGCCTTGGCACTGGCCGAACTGGCGGAACGCGCGGGTATACCACGCGGGGTGTTCAACGTCGTGTCGGGTTCGGCGGCAGCGATCGGCGGGGAACTCACGGCCAACCCGGCGGTGCGCAAGATTACCTTCACAGGATCCACCGAAATCGGCAAGGTGCTGATGAAGCAGAGCGCGGGAACCGTCAAGAAAGTCTCCCTCGAATTGGGTGGCAACGCGCCCTTGATCGTCTTCAACGACGCAGATCTCGACGCCGCGGTTACGGGTGCGCTCGCCTCCAAATACCGCAATACCGGACAGACCTGCGTCTGCGTCAACAGGATCCTGGTCCAGGACGGGGTGTATGACGAGTTCGCGCGCCGGCTTGTGGCGGCTGTCGGAAAACTCAAGGTTTCGGACGGCATGGCCGAAGGAGCGCAGCAAGGGCCGCTGATCGACATGGCGGCGGTGCAAAAAGTGGAGTCGCACATCCAGGATGCCCTGGCGAAGGGCGCCCGAGTGCTGCTTGGCGGCAAGCGCCATGCCCTGGGTGGAAGCTTCTTCGAGCCCACAGTTCTTGCCGATGTAACTGGCAACATGGCCGTCGCGAAGGAAGAAACGTTCGGGCCAGTCGCGCCCCTGTTCCGTTTCACGACTGATGAAGAGGCCATCCGCATGGCCAACGACACGGAATTCGGGCTGGCGTCCTATTTCTACTCGCGCGACATCGGCCGCATCTGGCGTGTGGCGGAAGCGCTGGAGTACGGCATGGTCGGCATCAACGAGGGCATCATCTCTACCGAAGTCGCACCTTTCGGCGGCGTCAAGGAATCCGGCATCGGCCGCGAAGGGTCGAAATACGGAATCGAGGACTATCTCGAGATCAAGTATCTCTGTATGGGAGGCCTCGCCGCTTGACTCGCCGATGCCAATGGGCGGGCCTGGGCCGCGAAGGGTCGCACCCCGGCATGGACGAGTACCTGGAAATCAAGTACCTCTGCCTGGGCGACATCCTGAAGTGAAGTGATGCCAGGCCGCGGCGGCACCAGGGGCGGCTGCCGCTGAGCGTGCCTGCCGTCTCGCGGCGCGGTACATTCGTTCGCTGGGAGCGCGCGGGCGCGACCAGAGGAGAACCGGATGCTGCGTAAGTCCCTGAAAGCCGTCGCGGCCCTCATGGCGCTGCTGCTGCTGGCGGCGGCGTTGTACGTCTGGCGCAGCTTTCCACGCCTGGATGGCGACATGCGGGCCCCGGGGCTGGCTTCGGCGGTGCTCGTGCGCCGCGACACGAGCGACGTCACCCACATCGAGGCCCAAAGCATCGCGGACGCCTATTTCGCGCTGGGCTGGGTCCATGCGCAGGAGCGCGGCTGGCAGCTCGAATTCAATCGGCGTGTCATGCGCGGCGAGCTGAGCGAGGTGCTCGGCGCCGCCACGCTGGAAACCGACAAGCTGATGCGCACGCTGGGCATCATGCGCTCGGCGCAGGCGCAGTGGCAGCGGCTGCCCCAGGAGGCCAAGGCCCTGCTGCAGGCGTACGCGAACGGCATCAACAGCTTTCACGCCCACGCGGGGCAGGCTCTGCCGCCGGAGTTCCATATCCTGCGCGCCGGGCCGGGCACTTGGCAGCCGCAGGACACGATGGGCTGGGCGCTGATGATGGCGCTGGACCTCGGCGGCAACTGGGGCAACGAATTCGCCCGGCTGTCGGCATTGCAGCGCATCGATACCCCATCCCTGTGGCAGCTCATGCCGCCCTACCCCGGCGAGCCGCCGGCGACGGCCGTCGACCTGGCCTCGCTGTACCGCAGCCTCGGTGTCTACCGCAATGGCGTTCCGGTGCCTGTCCGGACCAGTGCGCTCCCGAGCGAGCCCTCGCCTGCAAGCGGCCTTGCCCTGGTGGATGCGGCCCAGATCAACGATTGGGCGCGCCATCTGGGCCAACCGGACGGCAAGGGATCCAACAACTGGGTGGTGGCGGGCACCCATACCGAAAGCGGCAAGCCATTGCTCGCGAACGACCCGCACCTCGCCTTGGCATCTCCGGCCATCTGGTACTTCGCGCGCCTGAAGGCGCCCGCCACGGCCGGCGGCAAGCCGATGGACGTGATCGGGGCGACGCTGCCCGGCCTGCCCTCCGTCGTCCTGGGCCGTACCGCGGGCGTGGCCTGGGGCTTCACCAACGTCGGCCCCGACGTGCAGGACCTCTACCTGGAGCAGATCGACCCGGCCGACCCTTCGCAATACCGCACGCCCGATGGCTGGGCGCCTTTCGATACGCGCGACGAAATCATCAAGGTCAAGGGCCGGCCCGACGTGAGGATCGTGGTGCGCAGCACGCGGCATGGGCCGGTCTTGAGCGACGTGCAGGCCAGCCATGGCGAGGTGCTGGATACGCGCAAGTTCGTGCTCGCGCTGAGCTGGACCGCACTCGATGCCGGCAACCAGACGGTGCTGTCCGGCGTGCAGTCCAATACGGCGCAAACCGTCGAGGAGCTGATGGCCGCCTTCGCCATCCACCACTCGCCGATGCAGAACGTCGTCGCGGCCGACACCCGCGGGCGCACCGGCTACCAGGCCATCGGCCGCGCGCCCTTGCGTCGGCCTGAAAACGACCTGCGCGGCGTGGCGCCGGCCCCCGGATGGGAACGCAAGTACGACTGGGCCGGAGAAATCGCCGCCGACAAGTACCCGCGCGTCGGCGATGAGGCCATTCAGAGCAAGGGCTGGCACGCAACGGCCAACCAGCGCATCCATCCGGCCGGCTATCCGCATTTCCTGGGCAGCGACTGGTACACGCCCGAGCGCTTCGACCGGATCGAGTCGCTGCTGGCCGCGAAGACCAGGCATTCGGCCGTGAGCCTGCGCGAGGTGCAAGGCGACGTCCTTTCGACGGCCGCGCGCAAGCTGCTGCCGCTTCTGCAGGCGACGCGAAGCACGCATGCGCTGGCGCCGGCGGCGCTGGCTCAAGTCAAGTCATTCGATGGCGTGATGCACGCCGACGGCGCGGCGCCGCTGATCGTCTCGGTCTGGGCCGACGAGCTCACGCGGGGCCTGATCGAGCCGCGGCTCGGCCCGGACAAATTCCGGGTGCTGTACGGCAAGCGCAGTTTCCGCCAGGGGCTCGAGACCATTCTGGACGATGCGAGGTCGGCGGCCTCCTGGTGCGCTCCGCTCAGCTGTGAGGAGCAGTCCGCGCGCGCTCTGGCACGGTCGCTGGAACGCATCGCCGCGCAGCAGGGCAAGGATCCCGCCGCCTGGCGTTGGGGTCCATGGCATTCGGCGCTTTCCGCCCATCGACCGTTCGGGAACGTGGCGGCGCTGGCCGGATTCTTCGACGTTGCCGTGCCCACCGGCGGCGACAACTGGACGGTCAACGTCGGCCAGTACTGGCCCAACGACCCGCGGCTGCCCTTCGCCAACCGGCATGCCGCGAGCATGCGCGCCATCTACGACCTGTCCGATCCGGAGAAATCGCAGTTCATCTACCAGACCGGGCAGAGCGGCCTGGTGTTCAGCCCGCGCTATCGCGACATGAAGGACCAGTGGGCGGCCGTGCAGTACCGGCCCCTACGGCTGCAGCCCGGCGAGTGGGTCCACCAGGCCACGCTCACCCCGTAGCAGGTAGAATTCCCAGCTCCTGCGGGCGTCGTTCAATGGCAGGACCTGAGCTTCCCAAGCTCAAGACGTGGGTTCGATCCCCATCGCCCGCTCCACAATCCGCGAGCTCAGGCCCGGCCTGGTCCCTGCGATGCGGTTCCCGGCAGAACAAATTCCGGCGCCTATCCTGCGCGCTTCTTGAACGAATACTTCTGCCCTGCGAGCGACACCTCGTACATCAGGCCGCCGCGTGTGATCGTGAAGACCGCCATGCCATTGTTGTAGGCGGCCACCCCCGCGGCCTTTTCCTTGGTGACGCTGGCGCCAGCACCTGCGCCTTGAGTGCCCGCCTGGGCGCCCGCGCCGGCCGTGAGGGCCACAGCGGACGCTCCGGCACTGAACTCGAAATTCCCCGAAGTGAAGTTGTCCAGCGCGGGCTTGTTCTCGAAGAAGATCATTTCGGCGAAGCCCTCACCCCCCATCTGGAAGCCGATCGAAAGCTGGGTCATCGTCGAATCGCCGATCACCTTGCCTTTCTCGTAGACGCGGCCCTCGCCGCGGGCGCCACCGATGCCGATGGCTCCCTTCAAGATCTTGGGAAATACCGCGTAGCCGGCGGCGTTTTGGAAGAACTTCCTGGTCTCTTCATTTTTCTTGAACAGCGCGATGGTGTCGTCGTATTCGTCGGCCCAGACCGGTTGAATCCACGACGCCCAGCCAAACGCGGCCATTGCAATGGTCAAAGCCGTACGGCGACTGATCTGATTCATGCTGACCTCCTAGGGTTGGTGCTCGCAGCCGCACCGCAGCGCGGCATTGAAGCTGTTGCTGGTGCACGGTATCCCGGCCCAGGCGCAGCTCACATTGGACCTTGGTCCCATTCCCCAAAAATTCCCGAGCTGAAGCTGCGCAGGCCATGGATTCGATTCCACGGAGTCGAGGGTCACGGTCGGCCTCAATCCAGCGTCTTCAGAGCCCCGATGAGCGCAAGGTGCAGCGGATAGACGAGATAGAACGCGAGCCGGATTCGTGGTACCGCCACCGGCAGCCGCCGCACCGCCCACGCGATCGGCACGCAGGCCAGGGTGCCCAGCAGCGCCGGCATTCCGTCGAGCGACATGTTGAGCCAGCATGTCATCAAGAACAGCAGCACCGCGAGCGCCGCCGTTTCCGGTCGCCGCTGCGTGACCCACAGGTGAATCGCCGGGATGAGGAAGACGCCGGCCAACCCGAATTCGACATGGATGGATACCACCGCGACGGCGATGCAGACGGCAACGCGTACCGCCGGTCGCGCCGGGGTGGCAAATGTCCAGCACAGGGCCGCGCCGAGTCCCAAGGTGCCGAGCACGTTCACCACGGTGGGGTCGCCGCGCGCCCAGATCGAGGGCAGCACCGCCACCGCACACCACACACCGAGCCGCCTGGCGGTGCGTGCCGAGCGCACTGCGCGGTCGCCCTCGCGCGCGAGGTTCAGCGCGAGCACGAACGCGAACAGCGGAAAGGCGATGCGCCCCAGCGCGAAGACCCATGTGTCCTGAGCGTAGCCGAGCAGGTGGCGTCCGAAGTGGTCGAGGAACATCGACGCGAGCGCGATCCACTTGAGCGATTCCAGCTGGCCGTCGGTGTAACCCAACGGAGCAGCGCAGGGTGAGGGCGCGGTCGTGCGCACGATGGAAAGCACCACCTGTCTTTGCGTCGCGGTTGGTGAAGTCTAGAGGAAGGCGGGCTCTCTCGCGCTTAGAACTCGCGTATTCACCTCGCATCCGCCGCTAAACTGATCCGTATGTCGATGCGGGCGGACGTTTGAAAATCTTCTATGGCTGGCGGATGGTGGCCGCCGGCGCGGGCATCCAGTTCCTCTACACGGGCCTGCTGCTGCAGGCATTCGGCGCTTATGTGGCGGTACTCTCGGACGAGCGCGGCTGGAGCAAGACGGCGCTGTCCGGCGGCGCCGCGCTGCAGTCGATCGAGGGCGCACTGCTCGGTCCCGCCCTCGGCTGGATGATCGACCGCTTCGGTCCCCGCGCGATGTTGCAAGTGGGGATCGTCGCTTTCGCCATCGGGTTCATGGCGCTCAGCCAGATCGACACCATCGGCGGCTTCTACGGCGCCGTGCTGCTGCTCGCCCTGGGCACCAGCCTCTCGGGTTACTTCCCTTTGTCGGTCACGATGGTCCACTGGTTCCAGCGGCACCGCGCCCGCGCGCTGTCGCTCATGGGCCTGGGATTCGCCGCCGGCGGCTTCGGCGTGCCGGCCGTGGGCTGGGTGATGCAGAACCATGGATGGCGCACCACCGCTTTCGCGTCCGGTGTGCTGATGCTGCTGGTCGGCTGGCCGTTGGCGCGCGTGATCCGGGGCAAGCCTGCCGACATCGGCGAGACGATCGACGGCGTGCCGCCAGCTCCGCGCGGGAACGATGAAGACGGCACCGAGGAGCCGGGCGGGCGCGAGTTCAGCGCGCGCGAGGCGTTGCGCACGCGCGCCTTCTGGCTGCTGGCGACAGCGCACGGCTTCGCCCTGCTGGTGGTGACCGCGGTCAACGTGCACGCGATTTCGCACATGAAGGAGGGCCTGGGCTATTCGCTGGCGCAGGCCTCGTTCGTCATCATGCTGATGACGGTCTCGCAGGCGGGTGGGGTCCTGATGGGCGCGGCGGTGGGGGACCGGTGGGAAAAGCGCCACGTCGCGGCAGGGTGCATGCTGCTCCACATGATCGGCCTGCTGATGCTGACCTACGCAACCCATCCGCTGATGGTCGGAGCGTTCGCCGTCGTGCATGGCATCGCCTGGGGTTTTCGGGGCCCGTTCATGCAGGCTATTCGCGCCGACTACTTCGGCCTGCAGGCGATCGGCATGATCATCGGCCTGTCCGCGCTCATCGTTTCGGTCGGGCAAGTCGGCGGGCCGATGGTGGCGGGCGTCCTCGCGGACCTGACGGGCAACTACCGCGCAGGGTTCACGCTGCTGGCGCTGGTCGCGGGATCCGGGTCGCTGCTGTTCATGCTGGCGAAAAAACCGGCCTGAGCTTCGCGCAACCAGGACAACACCGCGCTGCAGTGGCACTACGTCACCGTGCAGGGGCTGGCTGCGGCCGCGCTGGTGCAGGGGCTGCCGCGCGGCGCGGGCGCTGGTCGAGGCGATCGCCGATGCGGTCAAGGCGGCGCGCGTGCGCCCGGGCGTCAAGGTGGAGCGGTGAAAGTCGCCGTCAGTGGAAGTCGCGGCTGCTGCGGGCCTGCCGTCCGAGCCGGCCGAGCAGCGGCGTGAGGTCTTTCAGGCGGTTGGCGATGAGGTGGCGCACCTGCCCGCCGCTGTCCACGTCGCGCTGCCAGATGCCGTCGACGGCGAGCAGCCGCGCCTTGAGCAAATCGTCGCGCTGTTGTTCGCGCAGCGACTTCCAGACGATCACATTGACCGGCCCGGTCTCGTCCTCGAGCGTGACGAAGATCGTTCCATGCGCCGTCTGCGGCTGCTGGCGCACGGTGACGATGCCGCAGGCGCGCACGCGGCGACCATCCGGAAGGTCATGCAACTGCGCGGCGCTGAGCAGCTTCATGCGCGCCAGCCGCGGGCGCAGCAAGGCCAGCGGATGGCGG
>DATMBW010000096.1:0-2290 GCA_035559095.1 Ramlibacter sp. | reverse complement strand
GACAGCAAAGTGCTGCAACTGGCCAACGACGCCGATCCGCGCGAGATTTCGCTGGAAGGCGTTGAACGCGTCGAACTTCAATTCCCCAAATTCGCCGACGGGCGTGCCTTCAGCCAGGCTTTCCTGCTGCGCCGCCGCCTGGGCTTCGCGGGCGACATTCGTGCGACCGGCGACGTGCTGATCGACCAGCTGCTGCAAATGCAGCGCACCGGTTTTTCCAGCGCAGTGCTGCGGGCCGACCAGGACGCGGCCCACGCGCAACGCCAGCTGGATCGCTACAGCCACTTCTATCAGGGCGACGCCGTGAACGTCCACCCCCTTTTCAAGAAAGCCGCCTGACATGGGTGCCATCGACCTGCACGCACGCGCTTCGAAGGATTTCGAAGCCAAGCTGGCCGAAACCCGGACGCTTCTGGTCCGGGCGGCCGCCGAGTTTTCCCCCGTCACGCAGGCGTCCAGCCTGGGTGCGGAAGACGTCGTCATCACGCATCTGATCAACAGCCTTGCCCTGGACATACCAGTATTTGTCCTGGACACGGGCATGCTGCATGCAGAGACACTGCAATTGCTGGCGCGCACCCAGGCCGAGTCACGCGCTCCCGTGACTGTCTATCGGCCGGTCAATGAATCGGTGGTCCATTTCGTCGGCCGCGAAGGCAAGGACGCCATGTACCGGAGCGTCGAATTGCGCAAGGCCTGCTGCCACATCCGCAAGGTCGAACCGCTGCAGCGGGCATTGGCCGGCAAGCGCGCCTGGATCACCGGCCTGCGCCGCGAGCAGTCCAATGCACGCGCCGAGGTGCCGCTGGTGGACACGAGCGAAAGCCGCATCAAGCTCAACCCCCTGGCCGACTGGACGTGGGGCGACGTGTGGCACTACATCCAGCTGCACCAGGTCGACTACAACCCATTGCACGATGCGTTCTACCCCAGCATCGGCTGCGCGCCCTGCACGCGCGCCATCAGCCTGGGCGAGGATTTCCGCGCCGGCCGCTGGTGGTGGGAGGACGAAGCCGCCAAGGAGTGCGGACTGCACGTCAGGGACAACGACACGAAAGAAGAGGTTTCCGCATGAACGCGCGCGCCGAACCCCATCTGCTGGGCCAGCTGAGCAACCGGCATCTCGATGCCCTGGAGGAAGAAGCCATCTTCATACTGCGCGAGGTGGCGGCTGCCTTCGAGCGTCCCACCCTGCTGTTCTCCGGCGGCAAGGACTCGCTGGTGCTGCTCAAGTGCGCGGAGAAGGCTTTCGGCACCGGCCACATCCCCTATCCCTTGCTGATGATCGACACCGGCCACAATTTCCCGGAGGTAACACACTTCCGCGACTTGCGGGCCGCCGAGCTGGGCGCCGAGCTGATCGTGCGCAACGTCGAGGACTCGATGAGGCGCGGCACCGTACGGCTGGCCCACCCCGGCGAATCGCGCAACGTGCACCAGTCCGTGACGCTGCTCGAAGCGATCGAGGAATTCCGCTTCGACGCGCTGATCGGCGGAGCGCGCCGTGACGAGGAAAAAGCCCGCGCCAAGGAGCGCATTTTTTCCCACCGCGACGGCTTCGGCCAATGGCAGCCCAAGGCGCAAAGGCCGGAACTGTGGACGCTGTTCAACACCCGGCTGCATCCGGGCGAGCATTTCCGCGTGTTCCCGATCTCGAACTGGACCGAGCTGGACGTGTGGCAATACATCGAACGCGAGGATATCGCGCTGCCCTCGATCTACTACGCCCACCAACGCGAGGTGATCGAACGCAAGGGCCTGCTGGTGCCGCTCACCGAGATGACTCCGCCGAAGCACGGCGAAGAAGTCGTCACGCGCACCGTGCGCTTTCGCACCGTTGGCGACATCACTTGCACCTGCCCGGTGGAAAGCCCGGCGGCCAACGCCGCCGAAGTGGTGGTGGAAACGCTGGCGGCCGAGGTCAGCGAGCGCGGCGCCACCCGCATGGACGACAAGACTTCGGATGCCTCGATGGAAAAGCGCAAGAAGGACGGTTATTTCTGATGAGGGCAAACATTCCAACCGTTCGCCCTGAGCTTGCCGAAGGTTTCTCCGGGCCTTCGACAGGCTCTGCCCGAACGGGTCATGACCACGTGTCGGCGCTGAAATTCATCACCTGCGGCTCGGTCGACGACGGCAAGAGCACGCTGATCGGCCGGCTGCTGGTGGACAGCAAGTCGGTGCTGCAGGACCAGCTGGCGGGCGTGCAGCGCTCGGGCGAAACCGACCTCGCGCTGTTGACCGACGGTTGTCGGCCGAACGCGAGCAGGGCATCACGATCGACGTCGCC
>DATMBW010000095.1:0-2483 GCA_035559095.1 Ramlibacter sp. | reverse complement strand
ATGGGGCGCGACCGAATAGACGTCGGCAGCGACCACATAAGGCTCGACCTGGTAGCGCGCGGCATCGGCCGGCGTGCGCGCATGGTTGATGGGATTGAGCAGGGCGAACAACCCGGCCGCCATGGCGCCATCGCCCAGCTTCGCAAACGCCAGGATCGCCCACATGGCGGCGTGGCTGTACTGGCCGCCGTTTTCACGCAGACCCGGCGGGTAGCCTTTGATGTAGCCCGGGTCCCGCGCGGTGAGGTTGAATGGCGGCGTGAACAGCAACGCCAGACCCTCGTCCGGGCGGATCAGCTGTTCGCCCAGCGACGCCATCGCCGCAGCGCACCGCTTGGCATCGGCCCCGCCGGACAGGACAGCCCATGATTGCGCGATCGAATCGATGCGGCATTCCTCGCTGTCCTTCGAGCCCAGCCAGGTGCCGTCATCGTAGGTGGCGCGCCGATACCACTGGCCATCCCAGGCTTCGCGCTCCAGCGCCTCGCGTAGCGTCGCGGCATGCACTCGCCAGCGACCCGCCCGCGCGGCGTCGCGGCCTTGGGCCAGCGGCGCGAACAATTCGATGGTCCGCAGCAGCAGCCAGCCAAGCCAGACGCTTTCGCCCTGGCCGTTTTCGCCCACCCGGTTCAGGCCGTCATTCCAGTCGCCCGTTCCGATCAGCGGCAACCCCAGCCGGCCGGTGAGCGCCAGGCACTGCTCGAGCCCGCGTGCGCAATGTTCGAACAGGCAGGCCTCGCCGTCCGCGGCCATTGGCTGGAAGAAGGCGTCGTGCTCGCCCGCCGCGAGCGACGGCCCGTCCAGGAACGGAACCATTTCGTCCAGCACGTCGCGGTCGCCCGAGCTCGCGACGTAGCTGGCCGTTGCGTAGGCCAGCCAGACGCGGTCGTCGGAAATTCGCGTTCGAACGCCCTGCCCGGAATGCGGCAGCCACCAATGCTGGACATCGCCCTGCACGAACTGGCGCCCCGCGGCACGCAACAGATGCCGGCGGGTTTCGTGCGGCAGGGCCACGGACAGGGCCATGCCGTCCTGCAACTGGTCGCGAAAGCCGTAGGCGCCGCTGGCCTGGTAGAAGGCCGAACGCGCCCAGATGCGGCAAGCCAGCGTCTGGTACAGCAGCCAGCCGTTGAGCATGATGTCCATGGCGCGGTCCGGCGTCTTCACCTGGACGGCGCCGAGTAGTTGCCGCCAGTGATCCTTCACCTGCGCGAAAACGGCGTCGAGGTCTGCGTCGCGGTAGCGCGCGACCAGTTCACGCGCACGGTCGGCGGACTCGCACTGGCCCAGAAGGAACACGACTTCGACCGACTCGCCCACGCCCATTTCCACCAGGCGCTGCAAAGCCGCGCACGGATCGATGCTGGCACCGGTGGCGCCGGACAACACCGCCTGGCCCGCCAGCCCGGCCGGCGCCGACGGTCCGCCGTGGCGGCCGAGGAACTCGCCGCGGTCCGCTGTAAACGCCGTGTGCGCGCCCCCCAGGTCGGCAAAAGCAACCCGGCCGGCAAACGCGGTGCTCCAGGGATTGCAGGCCAGCAGCGCGCCTGTGGCTGCGTCGATTTCCGTGACGATGAAGGGGGCGCAGGCACCGCGCGAGGCGCCGAGCACCCACTCCGCGTAACCGGTGACGGACAAGCGCCGCGGCCGGCCCGAGAGGTTGCGCAAAGTCAGACGCGAAATTTTCACCGGGTCGGCCAGCGGCACGTACTGCAGCAGGTCCAGCGCGATGCCGTGCGCCCGGTGCTCGAAGCGGCTGTAGCCATGGCCGTGGCGCGCGACGTAGTTGCCTTGGTCGCGGATCGGCTGGGCGGTGGCGGTCCACAGATGACCGGTGACTTCATCGCGAACGTAGAGCGCTTCGCCCGCCGGATCGCAGACCGGATCGTTCGACCAGGGTGTGAGCTGGTTCTCGCGGCTGTTCTCGGCCCAGGTGTAGCCACAGCCCTCGCCCGACACCTGGAAACCGAACGCCGGGTTGGCGATCACGTTGATCCAGGGCGCAGGCGTAGTGGTGCCCTGCTCGAGCACCACGACGTATTCGCGCCCGTCGTGATCGAAGCCGCCCAGGCCGTTGAAGAACTCCAGATCCTGCGGTGGCTTGACATACTCAGGCAATGCTGGGGCGTTGTGCCGCTGCGGGGTGTGCGCGGGTGAAAGGGATGCCATCGCGACCGCGAGATGGTCGGCGATCGGACCGCGCCGGGCCAGCAAGACGACGCGCGCCGCGGAAAGCAGCAGGGCGCGCGCGGGAACGCTCATCAGGTCGGCGCGCAACGCGTACACCGACCCCTGCGCCAGTTCCGCGCCGAAGCGCGGGCGCGACTGGCTGCTGCGCACCGCGGTGTCGATCGCGATCTGCAAGTCCTGCACATACGAGGCGGCGCGCTCGTTGACGATCACGAGGTCGACCGCGAGCCGCTTCATCCGCCAATACTCATGGGCGCGCAGCAACTGGCGAACCTGCGCGATGTCCTCGATTC
>DATMBW010000094.1:0-6736 GCA_035559095.1 Ramlibacter sp. | reverse complement strand
AGCGCATCGAGCAATCCCATGGTGAGGTCGTTCCAGTGGTAGTTCTTGGCGGTGGGGTCCACGCTGCGCGGCGAGATGCGCTGGATCGCGCTGACGATGACATCGAGTCCTCGCCGGCGCTGCTCTTCGTTGGCGATCCAGACGTAGGGAACGGCGAACGCGTAGAACTGGTTCACCGCCTCGCGCGGGTCACGTGAACCCCAGGGCGGCTGGCCCCGCGTGCAGATCATCTCGACATAGGAGTGGCGCAATCCGGCAAGGCCGACGCAGCGCTGCAAGACGGTGGTGATCTCGTCGCGGCTCTTGCCCGGGTCGAGCCGGAAGCTGCGGCAGCTCGCGAGAAACCGTTCCAGGTGCGCGTCGAGGCGGAAAAACGCGCCCTCCCACACCGTCACGACGTCGTATGCCGCATCGGAACGAAGAAAACCCCAGTCGGTAATGGGAACGCAAGCCTGGCCGATGGGCACGTATTCGCCGCGCATGTACGCGGCGCCCTTGGGAAAAGCCGGTGACGGTTGCGGCATCCGCGCATTTTGCGCTTCGTGCTCCCGCTCCTGCGGCGCGGCTCAAGGTTTTCGGACCGCGTTCCTCGTCAATTGTCGTACAGGGTCCGCCCGCGATGTATGGGTCCGTGATATCCCAGCTCGGCGGCTTGCGCTGCGCCGGGGCCTGCCGGCTGCATCTCCGCGGCCGTGATGTCGGCGCAGGCAACGACCAGCGCCGCAATGCCCGCCAGCGCCAGCAGTTTGTTCATGATGCGCTCCTTAGTCGGTGTGGGCGGCTATTACGGCCCCGCCCGGCGCCATGCCGTGTAGGAACGTGTCCCGCCATCGCGTCAGCGGGCGCGGGCGAGGCTTGCCAGCCTCAAATGAAAGTTCCAGTTTTTTTGTACGTTTTTGTGTCGCGCCCGCGGGCGGCGTGGCTGCCAAGAACAAACAGCACACAAGCACAGCGCACGCGCGTATATTGACTCGGCGCCATGGAGGGTCTTGCCGCCGGCGCATGGTTCACCTCAACCCATCCCAAGGAGCCTGAAGATGAGATCAACGATGAAGAAGATAACTTGCCGTGCTCTGGTCGTGTCCCTGCTGACCTTGTCGTTCCAGACGGCGAATGCCGGCATGATCGGCGCGGATCGGGCGGCTGCCGCAGGCGCCGCGCAGACCGACCGCGGTTTGGTGATGAGCGTGCTGGATCGTGCTGAAACAACTGCCCAGCTCCAGGCGCAAGGTATCGACCCGACGCTGGCGCGCCAACGTGTCGCCGCGATGACCGACCAGGAAGTGCAGGCTCTGGCTCAGGACATACAAACGGCGCCGGCAGGCGCTATGAGCGACTGGGCCTGGGTAGCGGTCGTTGTGGTCGCGGGGCTGATCTTCTGG
This sequence comes from Ramlibacter sp., assembly GCA_035559095.1. Lineage (GTDB taxonomy): Bacteria > Pseudomonadota > Gammaproteobacteria > Burkholderiales > Burkholderiaceae_C > Ramlibacter. The sequence goes on along the minus strand of DATMBW010000094.1, from coordinate 5,354 downwards.
TATTACGCTTACCGCAAGTGATCAGCGGATTCGCCGCATGAGCGGGCCGACGCGCGCGGCTCGCCTTGTCGCGGCCATTTGCTGCGGCGTGCTGCTGGCGTGGCTGGCGGGGTGCGCGCAACTCGTGCCGCAGACCATAAGCCTGCGCACCGGATGGCCCGAAGGAGTGCCGCAGCGCGTGGAATTGACGTCGGTGCCGTTCTTCCCCCAAGACGAATACCAGTGCGGCCCAGCCGCACTGGCGACGGTGCTCTCCCACAGCGGTGTCGACGTCACGCCCGATCCCCTGGTCAGTCAGGTGTACCTGCCTTCGCGCCATGGCAGCCTCCAGCTCGAAATGCTTGCTGCGCCGCGGCGTTATGGCCGCGTTTCGTATGCGCTGGCGCCGCGCTATGCCGACCTTCTGCGCGAGGTCGCCGCGGGCAATCCGGTCGTGGTGCTGCAGGACGCCGGATACGTGTTCACGCAATGGCACTACGCGGTGGTCAACGGCTTCGATTACGGCTCAGGCACTTTGTGGCTGCGCTCGGGCAAGCTGGCGCGCCAGGAGATGCCCTTCACCTATTTCGAACGTACATGGATGAAAAGCGGCTACTGGGCCATGTTGACCATGCCGCCGGAGCGGATTCCCGTGACCGCCACCGAAGAGAGCTGGATGGCCGCCGTGCTGGCCATGGCCCGCGTGAGCAAGGGCGATGCCGCTACCAAAGCCTACGCGGCGGCGCTCAAGCGCTGGCCCGACAACCTGGCGGCGGCGATCGGCCTGGCGAACGAATACCACACGCATGGCGCGCTGGCAAACGCGGCAGCCGTGCTGCGCCAGGCACGCCAGCGCCACCCTCAATCGGTGATTGTCATGAACAATCTGGCGCAGACGCTCTCCGACCAAGGCCGCCATGCCGAGGCGCTGGCGCAGATCGAGAAGGCCGGTGATGATGCGAACAGCCCGTTCGCCGCGGACGTGCGTGCCACGCGCCAGCTGATCCTGCAGCGCATGGGTCAGCAAAAGGCAGGCAACCGCTAACGGTTGCCTGGTCCCTTGCGTCTCGTCTCGTGTTTAGTTGCGGTCAGCCCGCACGGGCATTGGCGCAGGCTCGGGCGCCGCGCCCAATGCGACCGTGGTCGGCGGTTCGGGCGCGGGCGCCGCGGCGACAGGCGCGGGTGCGGGTGCGGCAGGCTCGGCTACCGGCGCCGGTGGTGGCGTTACCACTGCCACGGGCGCGGGCGTGATGACCGTCGCAGTCCTGACTTCAGGCAGCGGCACCAGCACGCCGGTTTCCCCCATGGGCGTGTAGTGCGTGCTTTGCTGGCCCGCTCCGATCGCGTGGTTCCCGATGAGAGGATTCGGCGGCTCGCTCTGGGCGACTGCCAGGCCGATCACGGCAACGGCGGAAACTCCGGCGAGCAGTCCCGCGCACTTGGTCAATGTTGACATGACGAACACTCCTTTGTTCAAAGTTGGATTGGTCGAATCGCCGGCTCGTTTCGCCAGCTATTTGCAGCCTAGCCTCCAACTCGCAGCGCAACGTAAGGTCCTGCCTTCAATGCTTGTCGGACTACGGCTGCCCGGACTGCCTCTAAGCACCGACGCGACGCATCGCCAGGCGCTGTCAAGCACAGCCTTGCTGTCATCGGCAACGGATTGTTCGTGCTGTCATGCAGGTGATCGGCAGAATTCCATGGCTCTGCTAGCCTTGGTGCATGGAGCAACTGCACGAAGAAACCGCCGGCGCACCTGTGCGCGCAGCCGCGAGCGTGGTGATGCTGCGGGACGCACCGGCCGGCCTCGAGGTGTTCCTGCTCGAGCGGCATGGGCTGTCCGACGTCCTGGGTGGTGCCTATGTGTTCCCCGGAGGAAAGGTCGACCCCGAGGACGCGGCGCTTGACTTCGAGGAGCGCCTCGACACGCCGGCCGCAGAGTTGCACGCGGCACTCAGCGAGCCCGCGCTCGATACGCCTTCGGCCGCGGCCGTTTATGTCGCGGCGCTGCGTGAATCGTTCGAGGAAGCAGGAGTGCTCTTCGCGCAGGGCGCGGGCGAACCGCAGGCGGCAGCTGCCCGGGGGCTGTTGCGCGAGGGCCGCGCGTTCGGCGATGTGCTGGAGCTCATGTCGCTCAGGCTCGAGGCCAGCCGCCTGCATCCGTGGTCGCGCTGGATCACGCCGCTGGTGGGCGGCGTCGTGCGCAAGCGCTTCGACACGCGCTTTTTCCTGGCGCAGGTGCCGGCCGGCCAGATCGCGCGGCACGACAACCACGAGGCCATCCAGAGCGTTTGGCTGACGCCTCGCGCCGCGCTAGGTCAATACTGGGACGGCCAGATCGAACTAGCACCCCCGCAGATCATGGGCCTGGCGCATCTGGCGCGCCATGCCTCGGCGGCAACCGCCCTGTCACAAGCACGCCTGCACCGTCCCCCCCTGATCGTGCCCCAGCCGTTCGAACTGAATGGCGCGCGCATGGTCTGCTACCCGGGCGATGAACTGCACCCGCAGCGCCAGCGGGCGCTGCCGGGCCCCACGCGGCTGTGCTACCGCAACGGCCGCTTCGAACCGCTTGGGGGACTCCAGGCGCTTTTCGACTAAGCCGGGTTACCGCCCTGCCGGAGACTGCCTACACGCAGTCGAGCAGACGGATTGCTTGCACCCGCCAACGGGCTGTCCCACACTTGCAGCGTGCTGGCCGGGTTTCGCGCCATAAAGACAGGTTCAGGCTTCCGCGCCCCGCGCGAAACGCAAAGAACATTGTCCAGTGAGCCCGGCTGCATTGCCCTCAGCGGCCCGACGCTTCGTCGCCCCCGGCTGCGGCGCGGCGAAGAACCCATTGGCGCTCGACCTGAGTGCAAAAAAAACCGGGCCCACTGGCCCGGTTTCTCTTGGTGTGACAGCAACCTGGACTCAGTTACGATCAGCGCGCACGGTGCGGCTTGTCGTGCCGCCCGCAGCGGAATCAGGCGTGGTTGAGCCGCTCGCTCCCATGGTGCTGCTGCCCGAGCTGGTATCGGTGCTGGCGCTTCCGCCGGCAGCCGTGCTCGGCGTCGTTCCCGTGCTAGAACCGCTGGCGCCCGCCGCTGTGCTGCCAGTGCTCGGCGTTGTTCCCGTGCTCGAACCGCTGGCGCCCGCCGCTGTGCTGCCGGTGCCGGGGGTGCCCGTGCTCCCCATGGGGGTTGACTGCGAGCTTTGTTGTCCGGCGCCGGTGGCCGGGTCCTTCGTCGCGGGGTCCGGAGGCGTGCTTTGAGCCATGGCCGCGCCGGCGATCGAGACGGCGGCCAAGCTGGCGAGCACTCCTTTGAACGAGGTCGATACAGTCATTTCGAAAACTCCTTGAAGGGTGGTGAAAATCGCCGGCTCTTTCGCCAGCTGCCCCAAGCCTATAAGCTCGGCGAAAATGCCGCGTCGGCTCTCGCCATGAGATGGTGTAAGACGAGACTTGCCCCGAGTAGCTCGGGCTCAGCGCGAGCCGAAGCAGACTGCTTCAAAGTGCGTCGAACATCGCGCGCGCCGGCCGCTCTTCCGGTAACACATACACCACGCCGCGGCCGCGCCCCAACAGGGGGCGCACTACATCGTCGTAAAACGCCGCTGGCACCACCACGCAGCCAAGCGACGCGCGGTTGTCAAGAGGCGTGGCCGAAGCCAGCAGCGCTTCGCGCCGCATCTGCCCGGCACCCGGCCGAAGACGGTGAATGGCCAGCGCCCTGGCGTAGTCGATCCACACCACGTGATCCCCGTCGAGATTGAGTCCGGGCACGGACACGAACCGCCCCGATGGCGTCGTGCGTTCATGAAATGGAACGCTCCCTGCCTCTGTGTGCGCTCCTACGTCGGGCGCGGAGTCGTCTCCGCTGGCTTGTCCGAGCAGCGCCGGCGAAGCACCCGACAGATGCCCGAGCGCATCGAACACGTAAATGCGCGCGTCCCGCTTGTCCACGATGGCGAAGGGCCGGCCGCCATGATCGGCCGACGACACGACCCGTTCAGCGACCAGTCGCGCGTCCGGGGAAGCCTCGTGCGCGCCGAAGTCCGCCCTTGTAATCTGCTGCGCCCAGGCCGGCAGCAGCAACGCCGAAAGTGCCCACAACGCAGGCGCGAACACAGCCCGTGCCACACGACCCACCATCCGATCCCCCGAGTGTTCGCGCTCGACGCGCGGCCGCCGGGCACAGCCCAGTCTCAGCAGGGATGGATGCTATCAATTCCGGTTACGGACACACAAGCTCGGCAACGGTACCAGGCACAGCCATGGGGTCTTTGCCCCGCGGCCCGCTCAGCGCCGTGCGACCTTGAGGCGGGCTTCGACGTCGTAAGAGCCGAACACCGCTTGCAGGCTGCGCGTCTCGGGCAGCACGTAAATGATCGCGCCGCTGCCCTTGCGCACGACCGGGCTCAGCACCGTCTCGAAAAAATCGCGCGGCACATTGATGCAGCCGTACGAGATCCGGTTGTCCTCGACGGTCGGCGAGTTCAGGCGCTCCAGCCGCTGCTCCCAGGGATTGCTGGTCAGCACGCGGTGCATGGACACCGCCGAGTCGTAGTCCACCCAGACGACGTCTTCGCCACGCGTGTTCATTCCGATTTCGGCGACGAAACGCCCGGCGGGGGTGGTGCGTTCTTCGGGAAGCACCTGCGCAATCGGCTTGTCGCCGATGCCCGGCACCGTGTCATCGCCGATTGCGGAGCCCAGAAGCGCGGGCGCGGCGGCCTGGAGCCGGCCGGCCGGATCGAACACATAAACGCTGGCACCCTTCTTGTCGACGATGATGAAAGACTTGTCCTGATGATCACGCGAATCCATGGTCCAGTTGGCCAGGTGGCGCACATCCGGGCTGGGAACCATCAGGCCGAAATCGGCCAACCGCACCGGCGCCGACTCGGGCATGTGCCGCATCAGTCTCGACGGCAGGATCAGGGCCAGCACCACTGCGCCCAGCAGCATGCCTTTTCGAACCGCATCCAGAAAGTCGGACTTGCCGGGCGTGGAAGTGGGCGACGGATTCATGTTCTGTTCGGCCTGTCGCGCTGCGGGGAATGCCCCATCAAAGCCTCATTGGACCGGGTGCAGGCATGCTTGGTTCCGGTCGGCCCGGACTATGTGTTCCGGTGTCGTGGCGGTGCGGCGGCCGCAGTGGTCAGGCTTGCTTTGTTGCTCTCTTATCGGTACTGATAGGGGAAGCGTCGAGGGTACTCCGGGAGTTCCGCGTGTTCTCGACCTTAGGCGCTGATTGCCCGGCGGTCAATGGGCTTATGGCGACAGCCCTTGTAGGACCCCCACCATCACCGATGGCGTCCGGCCCCGCCCGGAAACGAGGTCGCCGGCAACGCAGGCTCGTCTTCGCCCCAGCGCTCGATCTGCAAGGAAG
>DATMBW010000093.1:0-12057 GCA_035559095.1 Ramlibacter sp. | reverse complement strand
GGAGAAGGCAACCAGCGTCCCAACCGGCGCTTCCATCTGCGCCAAGCCTTGCACACTCGATCTGAAATTGCGGGCGAACGGGTTGTTGCGGCACGCATCCAGGATCATCAGGTTGGCCCCGTTGGCGGCGGCCTCCATCTTGTCAAGCACCGCCTGGGCATCCAACCCGGAATAGGCCACCTCGTCTTCGCGCTGGATGTCGGCGCCCACCGGGATCAGGTAGTTTCGGCCTTTGATCTGCATGCCGTGGCCTGCGAAATAGAAAATCCCGACGCCCCCTTTTCGCAGCCCATTGCCAAACTCCCGAACGGCACCGATAAGCGCCCGATGGTCCACGTCGGTGTGTAGCATCACCGTGAACCCGGCTGCTTGCAGCGCCTGCGCCATCGCCCGGGCATCGTTCACCGGGTTGGTCAGCGGCGCCTCTTTGTAGGCCGAATTGCCGATTACCAGAGCAAGTCGCTGTTCTTGGCGGACGGCCGGCGCAGCGGCTTGAACTTCCAGGTTTCGCTTGGCCTCATCGCCTGCGGCCGCAACGATTCTTGGATCGACTGCCAAGCCGGATGCCATGGCCAAGACGAGCATGGTGCGTCGCAACATTTCGGCAGGAGCCATTTTTGTCCTAGATGAGCTTGAGCCAACTCATGATAAGGCAACACTCACAAATACCTCATGTGGCGAAAAAGGGTTCGGACTGACCTTGTGACGTCAGCCTGTAAGGTCGGCTCGACCTGGATGTAAAGTTGCCTTTGCAGAAGAGGACTTCCAGGTGTCCACCACCTCCAACAACGTCCAAACCGAACACGACACCCTGCTTGGCTTCGCGCCGGACGACGACAGCCCGATTGCCTACATGAAGCGCACGCGCGACTGGTATCTGGCGCTGGGCTATGGCAATCCCTACCGCTGGGCGCACTTTCCGCAGGTGCCGTTTCATACCCTGGACAAGCCGCTTTCGAAATGCACGGCCACCATCATCACCACGGCCGCGCCCTGGCAGCCGGATCAGGCCCCGCCGGCAGCGGGCGCACCGTATAACGCAGCAGCGAAGTTCTACGCCGTCTATTCGGGCGACACCAGCGCCGACCATGCCCTGCGGGTGGACCACGTTGCGATCGATCGCAAGCACACCTCCATGGAAGACAGCGGCGCGTGGTTTCCGCTGCCCGCGCTGCGGCGCGCCGCCGCGCAAGGCCGCGTCGGTGCGCTGGCAAAGCGCTTTCACGGCGTACCGACGCACCGCAGCCAGCGCCATACCCTGGCGGTCTATTGCCCGGAAATCCTGTCGCGCTGCCGCGAGGACAGGGTGGACGTGGCGGTGCTGGTGCCGAACTGCCCCGTGTGCCACCAGACCCTGAGCCTGGTGGCGCGCCACCTCGAGGTCAACGGCATCGCCACCGTCGTGATGGGCTGCGCGAAGGACATCGTCGAACACGTGGGCGTTCCGCGCTTTCTCTTCAGCGACTTTCCGCTCGGCAGCGCGGCGGGCCGCCCGCACGATGCGCAATCGCAGGCAACCACGCTGGAACTCGCACTGCGCGTGCTGGAGTCGGCGCCCGGGCCGCGCACGACCATGCAATCGCCTCTGCGCTGGAGCGATTCGCACGAGTGGAAGCTGGACTACTCGAACGTCGAGCGGGTCAGCCCGGAGCAACTCGCGGGACTGCGGGCCGAGTTCGACCAAGCCAAGGAAACCGCGAAGGCGATTCGCGCGTCGACGACATGACACCGATGCAGCCCTTGCGACACATCCGCGCCGGCGTCCTCGACGTGGCCTGTTTCGAAGCGGGCCCGGCCGAAGGCCCTCCCGTCTTTCTCATGCACGGCTTTCCCTACGATATCCACGCCTACGCCGAAGTCGCGCCCTTGCTCGCAGCCGCGGGCTGCCGCGTCATCGTGCCGTACTTGCGCGGCTTCGGACCCACGCGATTCGGCAGCGGCGACACGCCGCGCTCGGGCGAGCAGGCCGCGCTGGGCGCCGACCTGCTGGCGCTGATGGATGCGCTGGCCATCCCGCGCGCCGTGCTGGCCGGCTACGACTGGGGCGGCCGCGCAGCCTGCGTGGTCGCGGCGCTGTGGCCCGAGCGCTGCGCCGCCTTGGTGTCCTTCAACAGCTACAACATCCAGGACATCGCCAGGGCGCTGCAGCCGGAAGCGCCGGAAAACGAGCATCGCCTTTGGTACCAGTACTACTTCCACAGCGAGCGCGGCCGGGCCGGCCTGGCGGCCGACCGCCGCGCCGTCGCGCGCCTGCTATGGAAGCTCTGGTCCCCGACCTGGGCATTCGACGACGCGACGTTCGAGCGCAGCGCCGCCGCATTCGACAACCCCGATTTCGTGGAGGTGGTCATCCACTCGTACCGCCATCGTTTCGGCCTGGTGCCGGGCGACCCGGCTTATGCCGGCATCGAGCGCCGCCTCGCGGCCCAACCATCGATCAGCGTGCCGTCCATCACCTTCGACGGTGCCGATGACGGCGTGCGGCCGGTCGCCGCTGCCGCGGCCCATGCCCACCGGTTCACGGGCCCGCGCTCGCACCGCGTGGTTCCGGGCGTGGGCCACAACATGCCGCAGGAGGTGCCACGCGTGTTTTCGGACGCGGTCCTCGAACTGGTCCCGGCGCTTCGCGGCTAGGGCCCGCTCAAGGACGGTCCGGCAACAAGGACTTCGAGACCCCGCTTCGCCAGGCGTCCATGATCGACGCCAGCGAATCGGCGGGCTTCGCGATCAGGGGCCGCGCCAGGCTGCGCACCAGGTCCTGCTCGAAGGCGCGGCCGACCAGATACTCGACCGGCGACTTGCCGTCGATGCGCGCCAGCGCCAGGGCCGGCAACAGGCAGGCCGCGCGAGCCTCCAGGCCAGCGCGCTTTTCGAATCGCACGTCATCAAGGTAGCTCGTCGCCATCGCTTCGAACGCCTGCAGCAGCGCCTCCAGGTGTTGCGGCAGCAAGACGGCTTTCAACAGGAAGTGATTGAGACAGAAGGCGATGTCGAAGGCCGGGTCGCCGTACCAGGCGCATTCGGCGTCCAGCAGCACCGGGGCATCGGGCCCGACCAGGATGTTCTTCGGGCTCACATCGCCGTGAACCAGGGCGATCCTGCCCTGCGCGGTGCGTTCGACCAGCGCGGCAAGCACCGGCTGGAGGTCGGGGTGGCGCACGCCGGTCGCCACCAGGTAGGGGTCCAGCCTCAGCGCGCGAAAGTTCTCCGTGGTGTCGAAGGCCGCCGCGACTTCCGCGCTTCCGGCGCTGGCGTTGTGCAGCGTGGCCAATAGATGACCAACCCGTGCCGCGGTATCGAGATCGACCTTTCCAGCCAACAGCTGCTGCTTCCACACCGGGTAGCGTTCACCGGGAAGAAACGACATCGCGAACAGCCCCAGTTCCGCATCGTGCGCCAGCGGCTCGGGCACCGACAGGGGCACGATGCCGGCGGCCAGCCGCAGCCATTCCCACTCGTACCGGTTGCGCGACACCGGCGCGTGCCAGTCGGAGCCCACGCGCAATTTCGGCAGCGCACGCTTCACGCAGATGGAGCGGCCCGGCAGGTCCACCCGCCAGATATCGGAAGACACGCCGCCGGCAAGCGGTGTCCAGGCGGCCTTTTCGTCCCGCGCGGCCAGCCCGTGCCGGTACAGGAAGCTGTCGAGCCCGGGTGCGGCAGGAGCCGCCGTGCTAGCGCTGGCCATTCCAGCCTCGCAAATGGGTCACGCCGGCGTAGTGCGCGCCGCTGTGCTCCTCGATGCGCAGCAGCTGGTTGTACTTGGCCACCGTGCTGGACGTGCGCAGCGAACCGATCTTGATCTGGCCGGCCGCGCTGCCCACGGCGATGTCGGACATGAACGCGTCTTCGGTCTCGCCGGAGCGCGCCGAAACGATGCTGGCATAGCCGGCGCTGCGGGCCTGGGCAATCACTTCGAACGTGCCGCTCAAGGTGCCGTTCTGGTTCGCCTTCACCAGGACACCGTTGGCGACCTCCCCCAGGACGCCGCGCGCCAGCCTCCTGGCGTTGGTCGCGAACAGGTCGTCGCCCACCAGCTGCACCTTGTGGCCGAGCCTGCGCGTGAGCTGCTCCCACCCGCTCCAGTCTTCCTCGCCCAGCGCGTCCTCGATCGAAACCACCGGGAATTCATCCATCCACTCGGCGAGCATGTCGATCACCTCCGCCGCGGTTCGCCGCACGCCCTCCCGGCCGAAGGCATAGCGGCCGTCTTCTTCCTTCAGGGTGCTGGCCGCCACGTCGATGGCGATGGCGATGTCTTCCCCCGGGCGCAGGCCGGCCTGTTCGATGCATTCCGTCAGCATCCCGAGCGCCGCCCGGCCCGATTCGAGGCCCGGGCTCAGGCCGCCTTCGTCGGCCAGCAGCGTGGGCAACCCCCGGCCACGCGCCACGTCGGCCGCGGCCGCGCGCACCCGCGCCAGCAGGTGCAGCGCTTGCGCAAAGCTGCGCGCTCGAACGGGCAGCACGAGAAAATCCTGCACGTCCATGCCGCGCCCCGCATGCAGGCCGCCGCTCAGGACGTTCATCATCGGCAGCGGCATCGGGGGCGCGGCCACTGCGCACAGCTCGCCGACGCGCTGGTACAGCTGCTGCCCGCAGGCGTCGGCCGCGGCCCGGCACACGGCCAGCGAAACACCGAGGATCGCGTTGGCGCCCAGGCGCTTGAGCTGCGGTGTCCCGTCCAGTTCGACCATCAGGTGGTCGACGCGCCTCTGGTCGAGCGCGTCCGCACCGCTCAGGGCCGTTGAGATCTCCCGGTTGACGTTGCCGACCGCCTTGAGCACGCCCAGCCCGCCATACTGGCTCGCGTCGCCGTCGCGCAGTTCATGCGCCTCGGCCGCCCCGGTCGAAGCGCCCGAGGGCACGCTGGCCCGGCCGAACGCACCGCCTTCCAGCCATGCGTCGACTTCGACGGTCGGACGGCCGCGTGAATCCAGGATCTGGCGGGCAAGGAGCTTGCGAATCGATGTCTTCATGGCGCAAGGATATACGCGCCATGGAAGAGGAGCTTGTCATGCCGGGCTTGACCAGCCTGCCCCGGACTTGATCCGGGGGCATCCACGTCTGAGCAGGACTGGATTGCGGATCAAGTCCGCAATGACCAGGCCCGCGACTATTGCACGTTCGTCGCCGCGCGCCGTCTGGGGGCCGGCTCATGCAGCGGCTGTGCCGGCGCCGGCTTTCGACTCGAGCCGCGCGGCGGCAAAGGCACGGCAACCGGCTCGCCCAGGCCCAGCAGGGATGCGGCCAGCGCCGGCGCACTGACCGCATCCTCGAAAGTCATCTTGTCCAGCTCCTGCATGAAGGCGCTGACGGCGCGGTGCAACCCGCGCTTGAGGTTGCAGGCCCGGAACACCGCGCAGTCGGATTCCAGGGCGCCATCCTGGCACTCCACCACCGCGAAGTCCTTCTCGGCCATGCGCACCACTTCGCCCAGCGAGATGCGGTCGGGCGCCCGGGCCAGCCGGGCGCCGCCCGCGCGCCCGCGCAGCGTCTCGATGAAACCGCTCTGGCTCAGCTCGTTGACGATCTTGGTCAGGTGGCTGCGCGAGATGCCGTAGGCGCGTGCCATCTCGTCGATGGTCGCCACGCCGCCGTCCTTGTATTTCAGGGACAGGTAAATCATCACCCGCAGGGTGTAATCGGTGTACACGGTCAGGCGCATCGCACTACCTCCGCCGCGCGCATCACATCAAGCCCAGTTGCAGCCGCGCCGCTTCGCTCATCATCGACCGGTCCCACATCGGCTCGAAAACGAGTTCGACCTGGACGTCGTCCACGCGCGGAATGCGCTTGAGGCGGGCGGCGACTTCGCGCACCATCTCTTCGCCCATGCCGCAACCGGCCGCCGTGACGGTCATCTGGACCAGGACGTTCAGGCCATCGCCCGTCGAAGGGCTCAGCTCGCACACGTAAACCAGCCCGAGCTCCACGATGCTGAAGGGGATCTCCGGGTCGTACACCTCGCGCAGCTCTTCCCACACCATGGCTCGCACTTCGTCGTCGGTCGGGTTCTCCGGATGGATCTTGGGCGGCGTCGGTTCCTTGCCGATGGCATCGGCATCCACGCCGTCGATGCGGAACAGCGAGCCGTCGATGTACACCGTGAAGCTGCTGCCCAGCTGCTGGGTGATCTGAGCGCTCCAGCCCGCCTCGAGCATCACTTCGTCCCCCGAGGGCACCTGCAGTGCCCGCACGGACCGCCGAAGCTCGACCAGCTCACGCTTGGGGGAGGTTCGCATGATGGGTATCGTTCTCATGGGAGGGCGGATCACCCGCACCGTTCAGGCACTCGTCCAGCGCGTACCATCCGAGCAGCGCGCACTTGATGCGCGATGGAAAGCGGCGCACGCCCTGCAGCGCGGCGAGTTTGCCCAGCCCCGCCTGCTCGGTCTCGCTGAGCGGATTCGCACGGGTCAACAGCTCGTGCATGGCCGCGCTCAGCTGTTTCACTTCGGCCATCCGCCGGCCTTTCACCGCCTCGGTCATGAGCGACGTCGACGCGATGCAGATCGCGCAGCCTTCGCCTTCGAATGCGATGTCGGTCAGCACGTCGCCGCTTTCGGAGAGCTGCAGCGACACCGAGTCGCCGCACAGCGGGTTGTGCCCCGCCGCGCAGCGATGGACGCATTGCAGCCGGCCGTAGTTGCGCGGCCGCTTCTTGTGCTCCAGCAGCACTTCCTGGTATAGGTCGTCGAGCATGGTCATGACAGCCGCTCCCATGCCACCTGCAGCGCCGCCAGCAGCGCGTCGATGTCGGCCGCACCGTTGTGCAGGCTGAGCGATGCGCGCACCGTGGCCGGCACGCCGAACCGCTGCATCACCGGCATCGCGCAGTGGTGGCCCACACGCACGGCCACGCCGAACTGGTCGAGCACCGTGCCGACGTCGTGCGCGTGCACGCCGTCGACCACGAACGAAACCGCGCCGACTTTCGGCGCGCCCTGCGCGATCACGCGGATCCAGGGCTGCCGCGCCAGCGCGTCCTCCAGGTAGCGCAGCAGCTGCGCTTCGAGCTCGCCGAGCCGTTCGCGATCGAGCGACTCGAGGAACCGCGCCGCGGCGCCCAGGCCCACGGCACCGCTGATGTTGGGCGTGCCCGCCTCGAGCCGCGACGGCAGGGCCGCGCTGGTGAACGACTGCAGCGTCACGGTCTCGATCATGTCGCCGCCGCCTTGCCACAACGGCAGGGCATCGAGCGCCTCGAAGCGCCCGTAGAGAACACCGATGCCGGTCGGCCCGTACATCTTGTGGCCGGAGAAGGCGTAAAAGTCGCAGCCGATCGCCCGCACGTCCACGCGCCCGTGCGCCACCGCCTGCGCGCCGTCCACGACGGTGATCAGGCCGGCGTGCCTGGCCTTGGCCACGAAGTCGCGTACCGGCACGGCGGTCCCGAGCGAATTCGAAATCTCGGTCAGAGCCAGCACCTTGGCGCGCGGCGAAAGCAGGCTTTGGAACGCGAGCTCGTCGAGCGTTCCGTCGTCGAGCACGGGAATGTGGCGCAGCACGGCGCCGCTGCGCGCGCACGCCATCTGCCACGGAACGAGATTCGCGTGGTGCTCCAGCCCGCTCACGATCACCTCGTCGCCGGGCGCGAGCCGCTCGCCCAGGCCCCGCGCCACCATGTTCAGCGATTCGGTCGCCCCACGCGTGAACACGATTTCCTGCGCGCTGGCGGCATTGACGAAACGCCGCAGCGTTTCGCGCGCCTCGTCGAACAGCGCCGTGGCGCGTTCGCTGAGCGTGTGCACGCCGCGGTGCACGTTAGCGTGGTCGCGCGACTGGTAGTCGCGCACCGCCTCGATCACCGGCCGCGGCATCAGCTTGGACGCCGCGCCGTCGAGGTACACCAGCCGATGGCCGTTGACCTGCTGCGCCAGCGCCGGGAACACAGCCGAATCCAGCAGCGGGAGTGCGAGGTCACGCTTCATTGGACGGCCTCCGGCTCGCGCTGCAATGCCAGCGCCAGCACCTGTTCGATCACGCGGCCGACCTCGGCCTGCCCGTCCTGTTCGCTCGCCGGCAGCATCTGCCGCAAAAAGGCTTCGGACAGGATCGCCACCGCTTCGCCGCGCCCGATGCCACGCGAACGCAGGTAGTGCAGTTCGTCCTCGCGGATCGCCGAAGTGGTCGCGCCGTGGCGGCACACCACGTCGTCCGACAGGATGGACAGGCGCGGGCGCAGCTCGATCACGGCCTTGCCCTCGGGCTGCATCGCGCGCAGCAGCTGGTTCGCGCGCACGCCATGGTGTCCCGGCGGCACCTGGGTTTCGACCTGGGCGGTGGCCTTGCCGCGGTCGGCGCCCAGCAGGTTGATGCGCTGGTCGCTCACCGTATCGTCGGCGTCGTGGACCACGATGATGTCGAGATCGACCTGCGCTTTGGGCAGCGCCACGCAGGCGGCGCCCAGTGTCGCCGTAGCGCCGCGTCCCTGCAGGCGGATGGTCTGCCCCGATCGGAACTGCCCGGGCGGTGCCGCCAGCAGGCGCTGCTCATACGAGGCGCCGGCGCCGATCTCCACCGTCAGCCGGTCGGCCACCTCGGAGGGGCCGCCCGGGCCCAACAGCCGGTAATGGGTCAGGCGGCTGTCGGGCGCAAGCCGGATATGGACCTCGCGCGGCTGGCCGTCCAGCGGCAGGCCGTGTTCACCGAGGGTCTCCAGCCAGGTGGAGCTGTCGCCGGCGGCAATGGTGAGGGCGTGGCTCATCGTTTCACTCCGCCAGGGCCGGCTCGTCGCCCACCCACTCGTAACCATGCTCTTCGAGCCGATCCACCAGCCGCATGTCGCCCGATGCGGCAATGGTTCCGTCAACCATCACGTGCACGCGGTCGGCCGCCACGTAATCGAGCAGCCGCCGGTAATGGGTGACAAGCACGAAGCTGCGGTCGGGGCTGCGCAGCCGGTTGATGGCCGCGGCGACCTGGCGCAACGCGTCGATGTCCAGGCCGGAATCGATCTCGTCCAGGATCGCCAGCCGCGGCTCCAGCACGGCCAGCTGCAGGATCTCGTTGCGCTTGCGCTCGCCGCCGGAAAAGCCTTCGTTGACGTTGCGCGCGAGCAGGGCCTCGTCGAAGCCGAGCTCCAGCGCCTTGGCGCGGATCGCCTGCAGGAAATCGTAGGCGTCGACCTCGGGCTCGCCGCGCGAGCGGTGCCTCGCGTTCAGCGCCGCGCGCAGCAGATAGGTGTTGTTGACGCCCGGCAATTCGATCGGGTACTGGAACCCCAGGAACATTCCGAGATGGGCGCGCTCTTCGGGCTCCAGGCCCAGCAGATCGACGCCATCGAGTTGCGCCACCTCGGCTTCGACCTCATAGCCGGGCTTGCCGGCCAGCACCGCGGCCAGCGTGCTCTTGCCCGTGCCGTTGGGTCCCATGATCGCGTGCACTTCGCCCGGGCGGACCTCCAGGTCGACGCCCTTGAGCACCTGCTTGCCCGCGATGGAAGCGCGCAGCCCCTTGACCTGCAGCAGCAGGTTGCCGTTGTTCTTGTCGTTCATCCAATCGCTCCTTCGAGGCTGACGTTCAAAAGGTTCTGTGCCTCCACGGCGAACTCCATCGGGAGCTGCTGGAACACGTTCTTGCAAAAACCGTTGACAACCAGGTTCAGGGTGTCCTCGGCCGTCAGCCCGCGCTGGCGGCAATAGAACATCTGGTCGTCGCTCACGCGCGACGTGCTCGCTTCGTGCTCGAAATGCGCGCTCGGGTGGGCGCTTTCGATGGAGGGAAAAGTGTGCGCTTCGCACTCGCTGCCGATCAGCAGCGAGTCGCACTGCGTGTAATTGCGCGCGCCCTGCGCGGTCTGCGCGGCCTTGACCCGGCCGCGGTAGGTGCTGCGGCCGTGCCCGGCGGAGATGCCCTTGGAGATCACGGTGCTGCGCGTGTTGCGGCCGATGTGGATCATCTTGGTGCCGGTGTCGGCCTGCTGGTGGTGGTTGGACACCGCCACCGAATAGAACTCGCCGACCGAGCCTTCGCCGATCAGCCAGCAGCTCGGGTACTTCCAGGTGATGGCCGCGCCGGTTTCCACCTGGGTCCAGGTGATGCGCGAGCGGCGCCCGCGCGCGTGGCCGCGCTTGGTGACGAAGTTGTAGATGCCGCCCACGCCGTTGGCATCGCCCGGATACCAGTTCTGCACCGTCGAATACTTGATGGTGGCGTCGTCCAGCGCGACCAGTTCGACCACCGCCGCGTGCAGCTGGTTCTGGTCGCGCTTGGGCGCCGTGCAGCCCTCGAGGTAGCTGACCGACGCGCCTTCTTCCGCGATGATCAGCGTGCGCTCGAACTGCCCGGTGTTGGGCGAGTTGATGCGGAAATAGGAAGACAGCTCCATCGGGCACTTGACGCCCTTGGGAACGTAGACGAAAGAGCCGTCGGAAAAAACCGCGGAGTTCAGCGCCGCGAAGAAGTTGTCGTTGACCGGCACCACCGTGCCGAGGTACCGCCGCACCAGCTCGGGGTGATGTTGCAGCGCCTCGGACATGCTGCAGAAGATGACCCCCGCATCGGCGAGCTGCTTGCGGAACGTGGTGACCACCGACACCGAGTCGAACACCGCGTCCACCGCGACGCCGGCCAGCGCCGCGCGTTCGTGCAGGGGAATGCCGAGCTTCTCGTACGTCTCGAGCAGCTTGGGGTCGACCTCGGCCAGGCTCTTGGGCGCGCCGGCGCTGGACTTCGGCTGGGAGAAGTACGAGATCGACTGATAGTCGATCGGCGGGTAATGCACATTGCCCCATTCCGGCGCCTTCTTCTGGGTCCAGGCCGCATAGGCGGCAAGGCGCCAGTCGAGCATGAACTGGGGCTCGTTCTTGCGGCGCGAGATCAGGCGCACCACGTCCTCGTCCAGGCCGGGCGGAATGACGTCCGACTCGATGTCGGTGACAAAGCCCGCCTCGTACACGCGGTCGAGCGCGCGATCCAGCGCGTCGGGGGATTGGGTGGCCGTAGCCTGTTCGTCGAGCATCATGGCGCTCCCGGGAAATGGAGGATCAAACTTGGCTGGACAGTCATGGGGAAAAGCCGGTGGTGAAATTCGGCTTAATCATACATCTGGGATGAATCTTTAGCAAGACTGAATTGCGCCCAAGCCGGCAAGGCGAGACCGCCGGTAGCACTTATTTATACTGTGCCGACGCCAGGCCGCCGCCAGAGCGACCGGCGCGCATGATTCCGCCGTCCATAACGGTAAAAGGGGTAAAGCATGGTGCGCATGGTGCTTTGGGGAGCGGTATGCGGAGGCGTCCTGGGCCTGTTGTGGCCGGGGTGGGGTTGGAAGATCCAGTCTTTCATCGGCATGGTGCTGGGCACGCTGGCCGGCTTGGGTTTGCGCTGGGCCGTTCACGCGGAGATCAAGGCCGCCGTGGCCGCCGGCGTAGCGATCCCACGGCCAGCAGCGGCACCACCCGTGCCGCGGCCGGCGGCGGAGGACTTCCCGGTCACCGCGCCGCAACCGCTGCCGCAGCCCGTGCCCGCGGCGCGGGACGCACAGTCCGAACCACCCGCGGCCGCGCCGCGACCGCGCGCGCCGTCACCGGCGCAGCCGCGCCGGCCTGACCTTGTCACGGCGCTGTGGGAACGCGGGTGGGCCTGGCTGCTGGGCGGCAACACCGTCGTGCGCATGGGCGTGCTGGTGCTGTTCGTCGGCCTGGCGTTCCTGGCCAAGTACGCCGTCGACCATGCGCTGCTTCCGCCCGAGCTGCGGCTGGCGGGCATCGGCGCGGCGGGCATCGCGCTGTTCGCGGCCGGATTCAGGTTGCGCGGCAAGTCGCCCGACAAGCTGGCCTATGCACTGACGCTCCAGGGCGCCGGTGTGGCGGTGCTGTACCTGACGGTCTTCGCCGCGTTCAGGCTCTACCAGTTCCTGCCCGCCGGCGCGGCGTTCGCGGCGCTGGGCCTGGTCTGCGCATTCGCGGCCGTGATCGCCGTGGCGCAGAACGCGATGGCCATGGCCTTCATCGGATTCGCCGGCGGCTTCGCGGCGCCCATCCTGGTGTCCACGGGCCAGGGCAACCATGTGGGACTGTTTTCCTACTACCTGCTGCTGGGTGTGGCCATTGC
>DATMBW010000092.1:0-5317 GCA_035559095.1 Ramlibacter sp. | reverse complement strand
CCATCGCGCAGTTCCCGGCCGTGCTGCTGGCCTGGTTGTTCGGCTTCAAGCCCGGACGCAGCGTGCGCCACGCCGCTACTGCGGCGCCGCACTAGGCACCACGGCGAAATGGCCCGCGTGGTCACTGCCCCTGCCCGGACGACGGGCGGCCACGCCGCCTCGGCAGCCCTGTGGCAGCTGCTCCAGGCAAGCTCGGACATCGTGGCGGCGGTGCGCGCCGGAAAGTCGGCCACGGCCGCTCTCCAGGCGACCGAGGGACGGCTGCGGCCCGGCGCGCAGGCCCTGGCCTTCCAGGCGCTGCGCGACCTGGGCCGCGCCGAAGCGTTGCGCGCGCTGTTGGCCCGCCGGGCCCCGCCGGCCCAGGCCGACGCGCTGCTGTGCACCGCGCTGGCGCTGTGCTGGCGCGAAGCGGACGCACCGTACGAAGTATTCACGCTGGTGGACCAGGCCGTGGAGGCCGCCAAGCGCAGCGACGGCGCCAAGGGCCAGGCGAATTTCATCAACGCCTGCCTGCGCCGGTTCCTGCGCGAGCGCGCTGCGCTGGTCGCGGTGACGGACCGAGACCCGGTCGCTTTGTGGAACCACCCGCGCTGGTGGATCGAGCGCCTGAAAAAAGACCACCCCCGGCATTGGCAGCTGATTCTCGAGGCCAGCAACAGCCCGGCGCCCATGACCTTGCGTGTCAATGCAAGAAAGTCGTCGCCGTCCGAATATCTGGCAACGCTCGCCGCGGCGGGTATCGCCGGCCAGGCGGTCGGCCCGCACGGCGTGGTGTTGGCCGAGCCGAGGCCGGTGCACGAGGTGCCGGGCTTCGACGAGGGCGTGGTTTCGGTGCAGGACGCGGCCGCCCAGCTGGCCGCACCCCTGCTGCTGCAGGGCCTGGGTGCCGGCCGCGGGGCAGCGCTGCGCGTTCTCGATGCCTGCGCCGCGCCGGGTGGCAAGACCGCGCACCTGCTGGAACTGGCCGATATCGAAGTCACCGCGCTGGACGTCGACCCGGCACGGTGCGAGCGGATTGACGAGACCTTGCGGCGCCTGGGGCTGCAGGCGCGTGTGGTCGCCGCCGACGCCGGGCAGCCTTCCGCATGGTGGGACGGCGGGGCATTCGATGCCATCCTGCTCGATGCGCCGTGCACGGCTTCGGGCATCGTGCGCCGCCATCCCGACGTGCGCTGGTTGCGCCGCGAGAGCGACATCGGCCGGCTGGCCGCGGTGCAGGCGCGGCTGCTGGCCTCGCTGTGGCCGTTGCTCAAGCCCGGCGGGCGCCTGCTCTATTGCACCTGTTCGGTGTTTCGCGCCGAGGGCGAGCTGCAGGCGCAAACGTTTGTTGCACACAACAAAGACGCGGTTTTGCGCGATGCGCCGGGTCATTTAATCCCCCAAACGGGAGCAAAGGACAATGGCGTCCAGGACAATCTGGAAGGTGAACACGACGGTTTTTATTACGCGGTGCTTGAAAGACGCGCGGCGCTGGAGCGCGCTGCGCCAAGCCCTTGAGCGCGCTGCCCGGGGCGTCGTGACCTGCTGCCTGCTAGCGCTCGCCACGCCTGCGCTGGCCCAGCAGTCGGCCACCGAAATCACCCAGCTGCGCCTGGAGCGCACCGAGGAAGGGGTGCTTCTGTCGGCCATTGTCACGTTCGAATTGCCCACGGTGATCGACGATGCGCTGGACAAGGGCATCCCGATGTTTTTCGTGGCCGAAGCCGTGCTGTTTCGCGACCGGTGGTACTGGTACGACAAGCAGGTCGCCGCCGCCGCGCGGCATATGCGTCTTTCCTACCAGCCGCTGACGCGCCGTTGGCGCCTGGTGGTTTCGCACACGCCGATCGGCAACTCCGGCCTTGCCCTGGGGCAGAGCTTCGAGACGCGCGAGGAGGCGATGGCCGCGGTCCGGCGCGTTTCGCACTGGAAGATCGCCGAAGCCGGCGAGGTCGACCCCGACGCGCGCTACAACGTCGACTTCCGGTTCCGGCTGGACGTGTCGCAGCTGCCGCGGCCCTTCCAGATCGGCGCGCTCGGACAAGCCGACTGGAACATCGCCGCCATGCGCAACCAGCGCATATCCATCGAGAACCCGCGGTGAGCACACAACCTCCCGAGGCGCCGCGGTTCCCGCTGCGCAGTTCGGCAGCCTTCCGCTGGGCGGTGGCCGTCGCCGCAGCCGTCATCGTGGCGATCGGCATCGTGCTGTTGTTCCTGCTGACCCAGGCGACCAACAACCGCGAACTGTACGAGCGCAACTACGGGCGCCTGTTCATCATCAACATCGTGGTGGCCGGCATGCTGCTGCTGGTCATCATCTGGATCGCGCTGCGGCTGCTGTCGCGGCTGCGCCGCGGCAAGTTCGGCAGCCGCCTGCTGGTCAAGCTGGCCGCGATCTTCGCCCTGGTTGGCTTCCTGCCGGGCGTGCTGATTTATGTCGTGTCCTACCAGTTCGTCTCGCGTTCCATCGAAAGCTGGTTCGACGTGAAGGTGGAGGGCGCGCTCGAAGCCGGGCTGAACCTGGGTCGCTCGACGCTGGACACCCTGGCCAGCGATCTGGCGAACAAGACCCGCGCGGCCGCCGTGCAGCTGGCGGATACCCCCGACGCCGCGGCCCCGCTGGCGCTGGAGCGCCTGCGCGAGCAGTTGCAGGCCAACGACGTCATCCTGTGGAGCGGCGCAGGGCAGTTGATCGCCAGTGCCGGCCAGTCGCGTTTTCAACTCAACCCCGAACGGCCGACGCTCCAGCAGTGGCGCAACGTGAAGTCACAGCGCTCGCTGGCCGTGATCGAGGGCCTGGAGGAGGCCGGCCTGAACCCCGTGAGCAACGCGCGCATCAAGGCCCTGGCCCTGGTCCTGCATCCGAGCCTCGGCCTGCTGGGCGAACCGCGCGTGCTCCAGGTGACGCAAAGCCTGCCGCCGACGCTGATGGCCAACGCGATCGCGGTGCAGGAGGCCAATCGGGAATACCAGGAGCGCGCCCTGGGACGCGAAGGCCTGCGCCGGATGTACATCGGCACCCTGACGTTGAGCCTGTTCCTCGCCGTGTTCGGCGCCGTGCTGCTGGCGGTGATCCTGGGCAACCAGCTCGCACG
Organism: Ramlibacter sp.; assembly: GCA_035559095.1. GTDB lineage: Bacteria > Pseudomonadota > Gammaproteobacteria > Burkholderiales > Burkholderiaceae_C > Ramlibacter. Next base: position 2,240 of record DATMBW010000092.1, on the reverse strand, counting down.
GCCCCTGTTGCTGCTGGCGGCGGGCGTGCGCGAAGTAGCCTCCGGCGACCTGAGCCCCAAGCCGGCCTTGCAGGGCAAGGACGAATTGGGCGGCCTGACCCGGTCGTTCGCCGAGATGACGCAGCAACTGGCGGATGCGCGCGCCGCGGTCGACAAGAGCATGCTGCAGGTCAACGCCGCGCGCGCCAACCTGCAGACGATCCTGGACAACCTGACGGCCGGCGTCATCGTGCTGGACGAGCGGGGCAACATCCAGTCGTCCAATCCGGGCGCCACGCGCATCCTGCGCACGCCGCTCGCGGCCTATGAGGGCACGCCGCTGGCCGGCGTGCCGGGGATCGAAGCCTTCGGCGCTTCGGTGCAGCAGCAGTTCGACGAGTACATGAACGAACGCAAGCAGCACGGGCTGGACCACTGGCAGCAATCCTTCGAGCTCAATGCCGCCCAGCCCGGCTCGCCGCAGAACGCCATCACGCTGGTGGCGCGCGGCGCGGAAATGCCCGCGGACCATCCGGGCAAGGCGGCGCGGCTGCTGGTGTTCGACGACATTTCGGAAATCGTGTCGGCCCAGCGCGCACAGGCCTGGGGCGAGGTCGCTCGCCGCCTGGCCCACGAAATCAAGAACCCGCTGACGCCGATCCAGCTGTCGGCCGAGCGGCTGGAGATGAAGCTGACCGGCAAGGTGGGCGAGGCCGAGCAGGCAATGCTCGCGAAGTCGGTGCACACCATCGTGGACCAGGTGGACGCCATGAAGCGCCTCGTCAATGAATTTCGCGACTATGCGCGGCTGCCGGCGGCGCAGCTCAAGCCGGTGGACCTCAATGCGCTGGTGAACGACGTGCTTCATCTTTACGCCCGCGAAGGCGGCGAGCGCGGTGACGCATCGGCGCACGTGCCGGTGCGCATGGAGCTGGGTGCGGACTGCCCGAAGGTCATGGGCGACGCGCAGCAACTGCGCCAGGTGCTGCACAACCTGCTGCAAAACGCGCAGGACGCCACCGAAGGCGCTGCGCTGCGAGAGGTGACCGTCAAGACCCAGTGGGACGCCACGGCGCGGCGCGCCCGCCTGATCGTGCAGAACACGGGCAGCGGTTTTCCTGACCACATCCTCAAGCGCGCGTTCGAGCCCTACGTCACGACCAAGTCGAAAGGCACCGGGCTGGGCCTGGCCGTGGTCAAGAAAATCGCCGATGAGCACGGCGCGCGCATCGACCTGAAAAACCGGGTGGAAGACGGCATCGTCGTGGGCGCCCAAGTATCGCTATCATTCGCAGTTGCGGCATAGCAACACCCACGCTGGCCGTAAAGGGAACGCTGGAAACATGGCAAACATTTTAGTGGTCGACGACGAGCTGGGCATCCGGGACCTGCTCTCGGAAATTCTCAACGACGAGGGCCACAACGTCGAGCTGGCCGAGAACGCGGCTCAGGCGCGCTCCGCGCGCAGCCGCGCCCGGCCCGATCTTGTGCTGCTGGACATCTGGATGCCCGACACCGACGGGGTGACCCTGCTCAAGGAGTGGTCCACCACCGGCATGCTCAGCATGCCGGTCATCATGATGAGCGGGCATGCCACCATCGAAACCGCGGTGGAGGCCACCAAGATCGGCGCGCAGTCGTTCCTGGAAAAGCCGATCACCATGCAGAAGCTGCTCAAGGCGGTGGAGACCGGCCTGGCGCGCAACAGCGGGCCAGGCCCGCGCAAGTTCGGTGCGAGCGGCGCGGCGCCGGCCCCGGTGGTCGAATTGACGGTGGAATCGGCGATGACCGGGGGCCAGGTCATGCCACCCGTGGTCGACATGGGTCCGCAGGCGCGGCAGCTGTTCGAACTGGACAAACCGCTGCGCGATGCGCGCGATGAATTCGAGAAGTCCTACTTCGAATTCCACCTTGCCAAGGAAGGCGGGTCGATGACGCGCGTGGCCGAGAAGACAGGCCTGGAGCGCACGCACCTGTATCGCAAGCTGAAGCAGTTGGGCGTGGACCTTTCGAGGGGCAAGCGGGGAGGCTGAGGCCGCAGGCGGCTCGTCGCAGGCTGCTATAATCGCCGGCTCTGGCCCGGTAGCTCAGTTGGTAGAGCAGCGGATTGAAAATCCGCGTGTCGGTGGTTCGATTCCGCCCCAGGCCACCAGAACAAGATCCAAGCCCCGCGCGAAAAGAGCGCGGGGCTTTTCTTTTCACTAAGGCGCTTCGCTCACACCTCGATATTGTCGATCAGCCGCGTCGCCCCCAGCTTGGCC
>DATMBW010000091.1:0-3135 GCA_035559095.1 Ramlibacter sp. | reverse complement strand
CCGGTGTTCGGCGCGCTGACCAAGGCCGCCAACCCCGACCTCGCCGCCGCGCAAGCCAAGAACAAAGTGGTGGTGACCGCCGATGCCAGCGAGTGCTCCTTCCAGTTCAACCCGACCGGCACCGTCAAGTTCACCAGCTCGTGCGATATCGCCAAGCAGGTGCTGGCCGGCTCTTCGGTGAGCTACGAGAACGCCCCCGCCGCCGCCGGCGCGCCCGCCACCATCAAGATCGGTGAGACCGTGATCACCGGCTATACCAGCAAGGGCCTGGCCCCGGACGAAGCCAAGAAGAAGGACACCGAGTTCAAGAAGGCCGTGGCCGACGCGCTGAAGACCGCCGGTTACCCGAGCAAGGCCGATCCGGCCAAGGTCGACAAGTTCATGGTCGTGCTGATCCTGACCTACCTGGTGATCCTGGTGACGATGGTCTACGGCCCGATCGCCGCCATGCTGGTCGAAATGTTCCCGACCCGCATCCGCTACACCTCGATGAGCCTGCCCTACCACATCGGCAACGGCTGGTTCGGCGGCCTCCTGCCCACCACGGCATTTGCGATCGTGGCGCAGACCGGCAACATGTACAACGGCCTGTGGTACCCCATCATCATCGCCGCGGCGACCTTCGTGATCGGCACGCTGTTCATCAAGGAAACCAAGAACGTGGACATCTACGCTCGGGACTAAAGCCCACCCCCGAAGCGGCCTGCTGCGGCCGCCCCCCTCGAGGGGGCCGAGATCTGCGGCTCCAAACCGACCTGCGTCGGTTTGGACAGGTCGAGGAATGGTGTTTTCGCTGAAGGGCCTGCGACAGCGGGTCCTTTGTCGAAAGTTTTCGAACTATCTGGAGTTGTCATGTGGAAGATCGGCCTTGGATTCGTGGTGTTCGCCGGCCTGGCGATGTTCGTCATCATGAAGGGCGGGGATAACCTCGATATGGGCGGCGAGAAGCACGGCGTCGAAGCGGTGCACGCGCCCGCCCCGGCCACCCCGGCCAAGTAAGCCGCGGCCAACCTCTGGATCCCGGGTCAAGCCCGGGATGACCTGGGCCGGGGTGACAGCCGGCATGACAGCCCCGGCTCCAAAACCCCTTTGAAGGGGTCGTCAGCGACTCGTCTCTAGAATGTTTGGCCAACTTCTAAATCGACGAACCGTATGACCCAGGGACTGATCCGCATCCGCGGCGCCAGGCAACACAACCTCAAGAACCTCGACCTCGACCTGCGCACCGGCGAACTCACGGTGGTGACGGGGCCCAGCGGATCGGGCAAATCGAGCCTGGTGTTCGACACCTTGTACGCGGAAGGGCAGCGGCGCTACGTCGAGACCTTCTCGGCCTACGCGCGCCAGTTCCTCGATCGCATGGACAAGCCGGCGGTGGACCGGGTCGAAGGCGTGCCGCCCGCGATCGCGATCGACCAGACCAATCCGGTGCGCTCGTCGCGTTCCACCGTGGGGACGATGACCGAGCTCAACGACCACCTGAAGCTGCTGTTCGCGCGGGCCGGCCAGCTCTCCGACCGGACGACGGCGCTGCCGGTGCGGCACGACACGCCCGAGACGATCTATGCGGAGCTGACGGCGCGCGCGGCGTCGGCAGGCGACCCGCGGCTGGTGGTCACGTTTCCGGTGGAGCTCCCGGCGGGAACCTCGGCGGAGGAACTGGAGCAGTGGCTGGCGGCCAGCGGCTATACGCGCGTGCAGGCCGAGCGCGAGGTGGCGACACCTACAGGGCCGCGCAAAGTGCTGGACGTGGTGGCCGACCGCTTCCGCCTGCACGCCACCGAGAAGGCGCGTGCGGTCGAGGCGATCGAGGTGGCCTTGAAGCGCGGGGCGGGGCGGATGAGTGTGTACGCCACGCTTGCACCGGAACGTCATTCCGGCCCTGAGCCGGAATCCACGAAATTGGGGTCAGATTCCAATTACGGCAATGGCGGACCTGAAGTCTGGAAATTCTCGACCGGCCTGCACTGCCCCGAGAGCGATCTGCGCTACGCCGATCCGATTCCCTCGATGTTCTCCTTCAACTCCGCGGTGGGCGCGTGCGAAACCTGTCGCGGTTTCGGCCGCGTCATCGGCGTGGACTACGGCCTGGTCATCCCCAACCAGAAACTCACGCTGCGCGCCGGCGCGATCAAGACCATCCAGACGCCGGCCTGGGCGGAATGCCAGGACGACCTGATGCGCCACGCCGAGACTGCCGGCATTCCGCGCGATACGCCCTGGTACAAGCTCACGCCGGAGCAGCAGCACTGGGTGATCCACGGCACGCCCAGCTACAAGGAAGGCAACTGGAACAAGCAGTGGTACGGCATCCGGCGCTTCTTCGAATACCTGGAAACCAAGTCCTACAAGATGCACATCCGCGTGCTGCTGTCGAAGTACCGCAGCTACACGCCTTGCGAGGTCTGCGGCGGCGCGCGCCTGAAAACCGAAAGCCTGCTCTGGCGCATCGGCACCAAGGAGGACGCGGACGCGGTGCTGGAACCCGGGAAGCGCTTCATGCCCGCCGGCGTGCAGTGGACGCGCGCGCAGCTGGAGGCGTTGCCGGGCCTGTGCCTGCACGACCTGATGCTGATGCCGATCGAGCGGTTGCGCCGGTTCTTCGATCGCGTCGAACCGTCCGCGGAAGCCCATGCGGGGCAGGGCGACTTGCAGGCGCTCAAGCTGCTGTTCGACGAAATCACCACGCGCCTGAAGTACCTGGTGGACGTCGGTATCGGCTACCTCACGCTCGACCGGCAAAGCCGCACCTTGTCGGGCGGCGAAGTGCAGCGGATCAACCTGACGACGGCGCTGGGCACTTCGCTCGTGAACACGCTGTTCGTGCTGGACGAGCCCAGCATCGGGCTGCATCCGCGCGATATGAACCGCATCACGGAAGCGATGAAGCGCCTGCGCGACGCCGGCAACACGCTGGTGGTGGTGGAGCATGATCCGGCCGTGATGCTGGCGGCCGACCGCATCATCGACATGGGACCCGGCCCGGGCGAGCGGGGCGGGCAGATCGTGTTCGACGGCGCGACGGAAGACCTGCGCCATGCCGACACGCTCACCGGCGCCTACCTGGGCGCGCGCAAGCACGTGGGCATGGGTTTCAAGCGCGCGGTGACCGACGCCACGCCGCGCCTGATCCTC
>DATMBW010000090.1:0-3276 GCA_035559095.1 Ramlibacter sp. | reverse complement strand
CGCGTGGACGAGGCGCGCAACGACCAGTTGTACGAGCTGGAGATCGCGCTGCGGGAGATCGAACGCTACTGCGCGGTCCACGGTGAAGTGAGCGTCGCCGGGCCGCCCCAAGACGCGAAGGCCCCCTCGGGGGGCAGCGACCCCCCAGGGGAGCGTGGGGGCTATCTCGCGCCCTGGGTGGTGGACCGCACGCTGCGCAACATCCTGATCGACGTCACCGGCAACACCCACCGCAGCGAGTTCTGCATCGACAAGCTGTACTCGCCCGACAGCAGCACCGGCCGCCTGGGCCTGCTGGAACTGCGCGCCTTCGAGATGCCGCCGCATGCGCGCATGAGCGTCGTGCAGCAGTTGCTGATCCGCGCATTGGTCGCGCGCTTCTGGCGGCAGCCTTACCGCGCCCGCGTGACGCGCTGGGGCACGCAGCTGCATGACCGGTTTCTGTTGCCGACGTTCGTGCAAATGGACTTCAACGACGTGCTGGCCGAAATGCGCGAGGCGGGGTACGGCTTCGACGCGGCCTGGTTCGCGCCCCACTTCGAGTTCCGCTTCCCCCTGTTGGGGCAGGTGCACTCCAGCGGCATCGAGCTGACGCTGCGCAACGCGCTCGAGCCCTGGCATGTGATGGGCGAGGAAGGCGCGGTCGGCGGCACCGTGCGCTATGTGGATTCGTCGCTGGAGCGCGTCGAAGTGCGCGTCACGGGCCTGAACGATAGCCGCTACGCCGTCACGGTGAACGGCAACGCATTGCCGCTGCAGCCCACCGGCGTCGCCGGCGAATTCGTGGCCGGCGTGCGTTACAAGGCCTGGGCGCCGCCGTCGGCGCTGCACCCGACGATCGGCGTGCACGCGCCGCTGGTGTTCGACATCGTCGACACGTGGATGAACCGCTCGCTCGGCGGTTGCCAATACCATGTCGCGCATCCCGGCGGCCTTAGCTACGACACCTTCCCTGTCAACTCGTACGAGGCCGAGAGCCGCCGCCTGTCGCGCTTCTTCCGTATGGGCCACACACCCGGCAATTTGCAGGTGCCGCCCGCCACGATCGGAGTGCCTGGCAGTCAAGAGTTCCCATTCACGCTGGATCTGCGCAAGGCCGGGCACAGCTGATATCCACCGCCGCTGTGGATAACCCTGTTGGTTAGTGGCTGCCAGCTGGGCGGGACGCAGCATTCATGCGGGTCGGCTCACGGTGCCTGCGAAACGGGCATGCAGCGCGGGTGTGCAAAATAAAAAAAGCCGGCGCGAGTAATGCCGGCTTTTTTATGGTTGGCGGCGCAGCCAGGTTTCACCCGATGCGCACCGGCACGAAGATCTGTTCATCGCCGCGCTGGATCAGGAGCGCCACCGACTTGTCGGATTTCGCGATCAGCGAACGCGCCTGATCGACGCTCTTGACCGGGGTGCCGTTGACGGCCAGCAGCACGTCGCCCGATTCCACGCCCGCACGCGCAGCCGCGCCGCTCGCATCCTCGACCAACAAGCCCTCGTTCACGCCGGCCTGGCGCTTTTCGCTGTCCTGCAGCGGACGCAGCGACAGGCCCAGCTTGCCCCCGTCGGCGGCTTCCGGACGGCTCTCGGCCTTGGCCACCTTTTCGCCGGCGCTGGCGAGTTGCGCGCTGACATCGACCTTGTGGCCCTGGCGCCAGACGTCCATCTGCAGGCGCTGGCCCGGCATGGACTGGCCGACGATAGCCGGCAGGTCGCCCGACGCCACGATGGGCTGGCCGTTGACCTTGCGGATCACGTCGCCCGGCTGCAGGCCCGCCTTCGCCGCCGGTCCGCCTTTTTCCACGCTGGACACGAGCGCACCTTCGGGCCGGTCGAGCTTGAAGGAATCGGCGAGTGTCTGGTTCACTTCCTGGACGGTGACGCCCAGCCGTGCATGCTCGACCTTGCCCGTGGCCACGATCTGGTCCTTGACGCGGACCGCGACGTCGATCGGAATCGCGAACGACACGCCCTGGTAACCACCCGAGCGGCTGTAGATCTGCGAGTTGATGCCCACGACTTCGCCGCGCGCGTTGAACAGCGGCCCGCCCGAGTTGCCGGGGTTCACGGCGACGTCGGTCTGGATGAACGGCACGGCGCTGTCGTCCGGCAGCGAGCGCCCTTTGGCGCTAACGACGCCGGCGGTCACCGTGTTGTCGAAGCCGAACGGCGAGCCGATCGCCAGCACCCATTCGCCCACGCGCAAGTCCTTGATGTTGCCCAGTGTCACCGCCGGCAGGTTCTTCGCCTCGATCTTCAGCACGGCGATGTCCGTCTTGGGGTCGCTGCCGAGCACCTTGGCGCGGAATTCACGCCGGTCGGTCAGCCTCACGGTCACTTCGCTGGCGTCCTTGACCACATGCGCGTTGGTCAGGATGACGCCGTCCGCGCTGACGATGAAGCCCGAGCCCATGCCGCGCACCGGCACTTCACGCGGCGTGACGCGGCCCGGCCCCTGCTGGAAGCGCCGGAAAAATTCGAACGGATCGCTCAGCACGTCGGGAGTGATGCCCAGGGCCTTGCGCGTGCCGCTCACGCTGATGTTGACCACGGCCGGTCCGTAACGCTGGGTGATCAACGGGAAATCGGGCAACGTGGTGTTGGTGACGAGGGTCGCGCCGGGCGCGCCTGTCGCCGCGGTCGTCGCCGCTGGTGCCATCACCGCAGCAGGCGCCGCCTGGGCGCGGCCCTGCAAGACTTCGACACCGGCGCCGCCCAGCACGCCGGCACCCAACAGCGCCAGCACCAGCAGTGCCGTTTTCAGATGAGCTCGTGTCATGGATATGCTCCTCGGGAAACGCAGGTCACCCCTCAAGATAAGGTCCCGCGCGGCGAGGACAAGACGCAACCCAGCCCGGCCGCATGTGCGCGGTCATCACCCAGGCCTGTCGGAAATGGACTACGGCGTTGGACCCGCAGAGCCTGCATAGTTGAGGCTCTCCGCGCCTTGGCGGCGTCAATGGACGGTCATGATCTGCAAGCTCCTGGGCGCGCTGGGCGCCAGTCTCGTGCTGTGCCTCGCGCCCGCGGCCGCGCAGCCGGGGCCGGCCGATGCCGCGGGCGCAGCGCAAGCTCCGGGCGGCCCGTCGTTCGACGTCGACATCCGCGCCCCCGAACCGGTCCGCTTGCTGCTCGAGCGCCACCTGGCGCTGCTGCGCTACCGGGAAGTGAGCGATCTCGATGATGCGGAACTGGCCCGCCTGATCGCCATGGCAGAGCGAGACGTGCGCGAACTGGTGGCGACGCTCGGTTTCTTCAACCCCAGCGTCACGATTGCGCGCGAGC
>DATMBW010000089.1:0-13034 GCA_035559095.1 Ramlibacter sp. | reverse complement strand
CGATCACGGACGGGAAAGGCACGGTGCTCGGTTCGGTGATGGTGCTTGTGGACCGGAGGGACCGGGCTGTTGCCGAGGGCCGCGTCGAGACCCTGAAACAGGAAGTCCGGCAACTGCTCGTGGAAAAACAACGAACTGAATCGCTGAGCGCGGAGATCGAGGCTTTTGCGGCCGCGGTCAGCCACGACCTGCGCACCCCCCTGAGCGCAATTACCGGCTTTTCGGAACTGCTGTCGCTAAAGCATCGAGAGGCGCTGGGCGACTCGGGAAAGTACTTTCTCGACCGTGTTTCCGACAACGCCCGGTACATGAGCCGGATGGTGGGGGACTACGCGGCTTACATGAACACCAGCCGCCAATCTTCGCTGGAACTTCGAATGGTCGATATCGAGGGGCTGGCCGCCGCCACTATCGCAGACCTGACCGCCGGCGCGACGGGGCGGTCAACGTCGTTCGATTGCGGCCCGCTGCCTCAGGCCTGGTGCGACGAGGGCCAAGTCCGGCAAGTGATGGTCAACTTGCTGGACAATGCCCAGAAATATTCGGGCAAGCGGGAGCAGCCACAGATCGAGCTGGGCGCCACCGCTGGCGAAGAGTTCCACACTTTTTATGTGCGCGACAACGGAGTGGGCCTGGACCTTGCGAAGGCGAGTCGGCTGTTCGAGCCATTTAAGCGTTTCCATCGGACCAGTGAGTTTTGCGGCACCGGGGTGGGCCTGGCGGTCGTCAAACGCATCGTCGAACGCCATGGCGGACGAGTGTGGGCCGAGAGCCGGCCCGACGCCGGCGCCACGTTCTTCTTTACTCTGCCGGCGCGACCTGAGGCCGGGCCGGCGGCGACATGAGTGCACGGCGCCAACGACGCCTATTTCGCCGCAATGTCACCTGCCGGTTCCGTTATCGCCACAACGAATCAAGTGGATTTCCTTCGGCTTTGTGACGTACTACTTGGAGGCCTTGCTGCCCGGGTCCTTCACGCTCTTGAACGTAGCGAACTCCACGTTGTAGAGTTGGCCGCCGACGCGTTCGACCCGGCGGACGTAGATGTCGTGAATCACGTCGCGGGTCTGGGCATCTATCAGCAACGGCCCGCGCGGGCTCTCGAAGCTTTGACCCTTCATGCCCGCCAGCAGCGCATCGCCGCCTTGCCCCTTGCTTGCCTCAAGGGCCTTGTAGATGACGCGCATGCCGTCCCAGCCGCCCACTGCCATGAAGTTGGGGCGCAGCCCCTTGTTCGCAGCCTTGAAGGACTCGACGAATTGCTGGTTGATCGTGCTCTTGTGCGCCGCAGAGTAGTGGAACGCAGTGATGGCGCCGATCGCGCTATCGCTCATCTCGGGCAGCTGGTCGTCGTCGGTGATGCTCCCGTCGCCGATGAGCTTGACGCCTGACTTGTCCAGGCCCCGTTCGGTGAACTGCTTGATCAGCGCGGCGCCCGCACCGGAGGGTACGAAGGCGTAAAGCGCTTGCGGTGCGGCGTCGCGCACGCGCTGCAGGAAAGGCGCGAAATCGGGGTTGCGCAGCGGCACGCGCAACGACTCCAGCACCTTGCCGCCGTTCGCCTCGAAGCGCTCCTTGAAGGCCTTTTCGCCATCGATGCCGGGGCCGTAGTCGCTCACCAGGGTCACGACGTTGGTGACGCCGTTCCTGCTGGCCCATTCGGCCATCGTGCTGGCGGTCTGCGCCAAGGTGACGCTGGTTCGCACAAAGTAGGGCGAGGCCTCGACGATGCTCGAGGTGGCTGCCGACATCACCACCCCCGGCGTCTTCGACTGCGTGAGCAGCGGCGCCGCGGCCAGCGCCGCCGGCGTGAGACCGAAGCCGGCCAGCACGCCGACCTTGTCATTGCTGATCAATTCTTGCGCAAGTCGTCTCGTGTTGTCGGCGACGCCACCATCGTCACGCAGAAGGACTTCCACCTTGCGCCCGGCCACCGTGCTTCCGTTTTGCACCATGTACAAGCGCACGGCGGCTTCCAGCTGGCGACCGGTAGAAGCGAAAGGCCCGGTCATCGGCAGGATGAGGCCGATCTTGAAGGACTCCTGCTGCGCCCACGCCGGCGCGGCGGCGGCAGCGGTGAGCAGGGATGCCGCCAGCAGTCGGCGGCGGCTGAGGGTCTTCTGACTTGTGACACTCCAGTGTTCGACGATATCGATACCCAAGGCCTTCTCCTGTGTAAGTGAATGAAGTGAGGAACTGCAGGAGGGCGTCGAACGCCCGTGGCTGGTCGCGTGGCACGCTGCGGCTCGCGACCGAGATGCGCGCTCCTTTCGTTTGCGGCATGGCGGCCACCATGTGTTTGAAGATCTTGCTTCGTCGCCCCCGTCGCTCATGGCCCTTGTCTCCTCCACAAGTGGGCTGTCGGATGGGCGGAGCTTCGAATCTCCGGCCGCCATTCGACTGAAATGACGGTATCCTTGTCTGGTTGCTATGTCAACTAGTTGGGTTGAACAACACTTCGCGCTTTTCGTGCTCATTGCGGGTGTCGCCGCGGCGCCCGCAATGAGCCCATGGTCCACTGGTGCTCAGATGTCCCTGGAGCGGGACGCCAAGAGGGTCGACCGGAACGCCGATGCGCTGCAAACCGCGCGGCTTCGGGGGAATTTCCCGGGGGGGACCATCTTTCGGTCCCTGGAGACCCAAAGAAAAGGCCCTCGCAAGGGCCTGATTTCATTGATCCGTTGGGGTGGCTGATGGGACTCGAACCCACGACAACAGGAATCACAATCCTTTGGTGATCCAGTTTTGTTACATTTTATGATCGTTGATCCTTGTTGTAAGTCCGTGATCACCAGCACCTCGTGCCACGCACGGCCAGCGCCCTCCATGTGCGCGCTCATATGGTGTAGTTCCCGCTGGCCTCGGGTTGGAACAGCACTTCCACGATACGCGCTGTGCGCTCGCCCCCAAGTGGAGTGCGCCATCGCGCGACGTCGCCAACTCGCAGGCCCAGCAGGCTCGCACCGAGCGGCGAGAGCACGGAGATGAAGCCTTGCGACGGTTCGGCGTCGTCCGGATAGCACAAGGTGACCTTGTACGGCGCTGTGTCCGTGTCGCCCTGCAACAGCACCTGTGTGTACATCGTGACCACCGTCGCAGGCACGGCCGCCGACGCCACGAGGTCGCTTTCCTCCAGCAGTGCCTGAACGGCCTCGGATGCGTCGCGGTCCGACAGCGACGCCAGCCGCGTCAATCGTACATAGTCAATCTGTGTGAGCGTGCGCACGGCGGGTGATTGGGTTCCCATCACAACTCCTTCAAATGCAAACGACATCGGGCTGCAGGCAGCCGCGGCCTGGGGCGCGGGGTGTGCCCGACGATTCGAAGTTGCGCTAAGGGGAGAGAGGGGGTGAATCGCCGGGCTCAGGAAAGTGCTTCCAGCTGCGGATTTGCGGCCGCACTCGCTTGAAAGTCCGTCGGCAGCTGGCCCTGAGCGGCGTCGCCACGGTATGCGGCGCCGGAAATGACGAAGGACCAGGAGGAGGTGTTCACGCAGCAGAGTCTACGCCCCCCCGGTCGTGCGCGCCAAGTCCAAGCCCGATGCCCTTGCGTTCCTTGCCAGAATTGATCCGCAGCTCTGCTCGGCAACTACCGCGACGTGGAGACTAGGTTAAGCTCATACGCGTTTTGGCCAGACATGCCCGATGAAGCGCTCCTAGTCATTTTGCTGATGCTGCCATTCGCGGGCAGCGTCGTCGCGGTCGTGCTTTCCTCCAAAGCGCGTGATGCTGCCGCGTGGGTGGCTGCCACCACTTCTTTGGTGGCCCTGGCAGTGGCGGTCAGCCTTTACGACCGCATGAACTCAGGCGAAGGCGTGCGCCTGAAGGTCCCTTGGGTGCCGGCAGCAGGTCTGGATTTCAGCCTTCGAATGGATGGCCTGGCCTGGATGTTCTGCCTGCTGGTCACCGGCGTCGGCTTCCTTGTCGTCCTCTACGCGCGCTACTACATGTCGCCGCGCGATCCGGTCGCGAGATTCTTTGCGTTCTTCCTGGCGTTCATGGGCTCGATGCTCGGCGTGGTGCTGTCGGGCAATCTCTTCCAGCTGGTGTTCTTCTGGGAGCTCACAAGCGTGTTTTCCTTTTTGCTCGTTGGCTACTGGTACCACAACCCCGCCGCACGCGATGGCGCGCGTATGGCCCTCATCATCACCTCGGCGGGCGGGCTCTGCCTGTTTGGCGGCGTTCTGCTATTGGGCCGCATCGCGGGCAGCTATGACCTCGATGCGGTGCTGCTGGCGGGCGACCGCATACGGGCACATTCGCTGTATCTGCCTGCACTGCTTCTGGTGGCCGGTGGCGCCCTGACCAAATCCGCACAGTTCCCGTTCCACTTCTGGTTGCCCCAGGCGATGGCGGCGCCGACGCCGGTGTCTGCCTACCTTCATTCGGCGGCGATGGTCAAGCTGGGCGTGTTCCTGCTGGTGCGGCTCTGGCCGGCGTTGGCGGGCACCGATGCCTGGATGTGGGTGATCGGCAGCGCCGGACTGGTGACGCTGGTCCTCGGCGCCTACGTCGCCATCTTCCAGCACGACCTGAAAGGCCTGCTGGCCTATTCCACTGTGAGCCATCTCGGCTTGGCCACAGCGCTGCTCGGGTTGAACAGCCCGCTCGCGCTGGTGGCGGCCGTATTCCATGTGATGAACCATGCCACCTTCAAGGCGTCGCTCTTCATGGCTGCAGGCATCATCGACCACGAATCGGGCACCCGCGACATCCGGCGGCTCTCGGGCCTGTACCGCTTCATGCCGATCACAGCGACGCTGGCGATGGTTGCTGCCGCGGCGATGGCAGGCGTGCCGCTTCTGAATGGCTTTCTGTCCAAGGAGATGTTCTTTTCCGAGTCGCTGCGCGTGGAGGGGCCGGTGCAAGCTATTGACAGTGCACTACCGGTCATCGCCACGATTTGGGGAATTTTCAGCGTCGCCTACTCGCTGAGATTCATCCATGGCGTGTTCTTCGGGCCACCGCCGGAGGGGCTGCCGCGGGTGCCGCAGGAGCCCCCGCGCTGGATGCGCTTGCCGATCGAGTTCCTGGTGCTGGCCTGCCTGGTCGTCGGCATTCTTCCTACGCTCACGATCGGCCCTATTCTGGGTATCGCGGTGCGTTCGGTGCTGGGACCCCAGATGCCGCAATACAGCCTATCGGTCTGGCACGGCCTGACGGTTCCGCTCATGATGAGCATGTTGGCTCTTGGAGGCGGCACAGTTCTCTATCTCCTGTTGCAGCGTCATCTCGCGCGCGGAAAGGATGGCACGCCGCTGCTGCCCTCCGTCCAGGGCGGCCGTGTCTTCGACAGTATCCTGGCCGCGGTGTCCTGGCGATGGGCGAGGGCAGTTGAGCGAGTCATTGGCACTCGACGGCTGCAAACGCAGCTCGGCCTGTTGCTGCTTGTCGCCCTGGCGGCCGGCCTCTGGCCGGTGTGGGGGCGGGGGCTTCACTTCGGGGCGCTGCCGCCTACGCCGGTGGATACGGCTTTCCTGCTGATGTGGGTGGTCGGCATGGCCTGCGCAGTGGGGGCCGCGTGGCAGGCCAAGTTCCACCGCCTGGTGGCGCTTTTGCTCGCTGGCGGGGTGGGGCTGGTGGTGTGCCTCACATTCGTGTGGCTGTCCGCGCCGGACCTGGCACTGACGCAGCTGCTGGTGGAGATTGTCACGACGATCCTGTTGCTGCTGGGGTTGCGCTGGCTGCCGCAACGGATGCCAGCACACAGAGGTGCTGCTTCCACCCGCGCGGCGCTGCCGCGGCGGGCGCGCGACCTTGCGGTGGCGATCAGCGCTGGCTGCGGGCTGGGCCTCATTGCCTACGCTGTCATGACTCGGCCGCTGCCGGACGGCACCGTGTCGCGCTACTTTATCGAGAATGCCTGGGCATTGGGCGGCGGCACCAACGTGGTGAACGTGATCATCGTCGACTTCCGCGGCTTCGACACGCTGGGCGAGATTTCCGTGCTGTGCGTGGTAGCCATCACGGTCTATTCGCTACTGCGCCGGTTCCGGCCGGCGCCGGAAAGCGTTGCGCCCCCGGCGCAGCGTACTGGCCAGAACCGTGTCACCAAGCGCGAGGACCTCGCGATCCCGGCTTTCATCATGCGGTGGATGTTCCCGGGCATCAGCGTACTGGCGCTCTACCTGCTGCTGCGCGGACACAACTTGCCGGGCGGCGGGTTCGCCGCGGGCATCACCATGGCGGCCGGGATCATCCTGCAGTACATGGCCGGCGGCACCCGCTGGGCGGAGGACCGGCTTCGCATTCGCCCGCTGAGCTGGATGATGGTGGGGCTTCTATTGGCTGTGGGCACGGGCGTCGGCTCCTGGGTGTTCGGCCATCCCTTCCTCACTTCTCACTTGTTTCACATTCAGGTGCCGCTTCTCGGCGAGCTGCACCTACCGAGTGCCTTCTTCTTTGACCTGGGCGTCTACTTTCTGGTGATAGGAGCTACCGCGCTGCTGCTGACGGCACTCGGACACCAATCGACGCGGGCGCACCGCACGTCCGAAAGATCCTGATGGAAATCATCGTGGCCCTTGCCATCGCGGTGCTGACAGGCTCAGGCGTGTGGCTGATACTGCGGCCGCGCACCTTCCAGGTGATCGTCGGGTTGTCGCTGCTCTCATATGCCGTCAACCTGTTCATCTTCGTGATGGGCTGGGTGCGCGGCGGGGCAGCTCCGTTCGTCTCGACGGCGCATGCCCCGGATCCCGCCAGCTTCGCCGACCCCTTGCCGCAGGCCTTGGTCCTCACGGCCATCGTGATCGCGTTCGCAACCACGGCACTGCTGTTGGTGGTGCTGCTAGCCGCGCGAGGCCTCACCGGCACCGACCATGTGGATGGGCGGGAGCCCGACCAATGAGCCAGCTCGTCCAGCACCTGATCATGATGCCGATCCTGGTGCCGCTGCTCGCGGGCGCGCTGCTCCTCGTCATCGACGAACCGCGCCACAAGTTGAAGGCGGCTGTCAGTTTGGCAGCGATGCTCCTGTTGCTGGTGGCGGCGGGCGCACTGGTCGCCAGGGCCGATGCTGCCGTTACGCACGTGTACTCGCTGGGCGCCTGGGCCGCCCCGATGGGGATCGTGCTGGTGGCAGATCGGCTGGCCGCTCTCATGGTGCTCCTCACGGCATTTCTTGGCCTTGCTGCGCTGCTGTTCGCACTGGCAAGGTGGCACCGGGCAGGGCCTCAGTTCCACTCCCTGTTTCAGTTCCTGCTCGCTGGACTGAACGGGGCGTTCCTGACCGGTGACCTTTTCAACCTGTTCGTGTTCTTCGAACTGCTGCTGGCCGCCTCGTACGGCCTGGCCCTGCACGGCAGCGGAACGCCCCGGGTGCGCGCCAGCCTCCACTACATCGTGATCAACCTCGCGGCGTCGCTGCTGTTCCTGGTTGGCGTGAGCCTGCTGTACGGCATCGCCGGCACCTTGAACATGGCGGATCTCGCCGTGCGACTGCCAAAACTGGCGGCTGAAGATCGGCCGCTGCTGGAAGTCGGCGCGGCCACGCTCGCGGTCGCATTCCTCGTCAAGGCGGGCATGTGGCCACTCGGCTTTTGGCTGCCCGCCACTTACACATCCAGCAGCGCACCGGCGGCTGCGCTCTTCTGCATCCTGAGCAAGGTCGGCATCTACGCCCTGGTGCGAGTCTGGTTCGTGGTTTTCAGCGAGGGGCCGGGAGCTGAGCTGATCGCCTACGGTGGCATGGCCACGCTCGTGTTCGGCATGGTCGGGATGCTCGGCTCCCAGGATCTGGGACGCATCGCGAGCTTCAGCCTGGTCGTTTCATCGGGCACGCTGCTGGGGATCATCGGCATGGGCGGCTCGGACGTCATTGCGCCGGCGCTTTTCTACCTTGTGACATCCACTCTTGGCACGGCTGCACTGTTCCTTCTGGTGGAACTAATAGAACGCTCAAGAGCGCCGGGCGCAAACCTCTTGGCTGTGACGGCCGAGGTGTTCCACGTCGACGACGAGGATGCGGAGCCCGAGGAACTGGTCGGGGTCCTGATCCCTGCCACGATGGCGGTGCTGGGGTTGGCCTTCGCTTTCTCCACTTTGCTTATCGCCGGGCTGCCCCCGCTGCCCGGTTTCCTGGCCAAGTTTTCCATGATGGCCGCGGTGCTGGACACCCCCAATGTCGCGGCCGGTGCATGGCTGCTGGTCGGCCTTGTGATCCTGTCCGGACTGGCGGCGGTGATCGCCCTGGGGCGGGCGGGCGTTCGCATCTTCTGGGCCGACTCCGGGCGAATCGCTCCACGAGTTCGCTTGATCGAAATCCTTCCCGTGGCTGGCCTGATCGCAGTGTGCCTGGTGTTGACCGTCCTTGCCGGACCCGCCATGAACTACTTGCATGAGGCCGGGAATTCCCTGCATCCACCCGGTGTCTACATTCGGGAGGTCCTGCGTACGCCATGAGAAGCCTTTTTGTTCCTTATCCGCTACTCACGCTCGGGCTGCTATTGATGTGGCTCGTGCTGAACGACAGCGTGGATCCCGCTCACGTCCTGCTTGGCCTGCTGATGGGATTGGTCGGCGGCGCCGTGTACGCCCGGCTCGAGCCGCCCCGCGGGAAGGTGGGCAATTTCGTGGTGTCCGCCGCAATGCTGATCTGGTTGGTATTCGTGGACATCATTCGCTCGAACATCGCTGTACTGCGCATTGCGTTGCGGCTGCCCGCGCCGGGCCGGGTTGCAGGTTTTCTTGCGATTCCGCTGGAACTGCGCGATCCCCGCGGATTGGCGGCACTTGCCTTCATCGTCACAGCCACACCCGGGACATCCTGGGCCCACTACGAGGCAGCCGCCAATGTACTTACCCTGCATGTGCTCGACCTGGTCGACGAAGAGGCGTGGGTTCGGCAGTTCAAGGACAGATATGAGCGGCGCCTGATGGAGATCTTCCCATGAACACATCTTTTCTTGACACTGCAGCCTTGGCGGCCCAGGTCCTGATCGGACTGGCGATCGTGTGCGCCTCGATTCGCCTGGTACTTGGGCCTCGCGCGCAGGACCGCGTTTTGTCGATGGATACCCTCTATGTGAATGCGATGCTGCTGGTGCTCACGCACGGGCTCCGTACCGGGAACCCATACGTGTTCGAGTCGGCCCTCGTGATCGCTGTGCTCGGCTTCATTTCGACGACGGCCTTGGCCAAGTTCCTGCTGCGCGGCGAGGTGATCGAATGAGCAGCACGGTAACGGGCATATTGGTGGTCCTGGGGGCCATGCTTGCGCTGGCCGGCTCGGTGGGTCTTCTCACGCTGAATTCGTTCTACGAGCGGGTTCATCCACCAACCATGGGCGCGACGCTCGGCACCGGGCTCATCCTTGTAGCCTGCGTTGCTCACTTCAGTGACATGCAGCAGCGTCTTGTCCTGCACCACCTGTTGATCGGCGTCTTCATGCTCGTCACCACCCCAGTGACCTACATGATGCTGGTTCGTGCCGCGCTTCACCGGGATGCTGCGAAAGGGCAGGACCACCTCGCGTCTCGTCATCGAACGTCCCCGGCGCCGGGCGCGCTGGAGGTTGGCGGAGGCTGAAAGCGCCGATTCTGGCAAGGGTTGTGCGGTCTTGCTCGCAGCGGTCGGTGGCGATCCAGCTTCCGACCTAGACTGGGCAGCATGACGGTTCCTTCATCGCGACCGCCCGCGTCAGCCCCAAGGTTGGGCGGGTGCTCTACTCCGGTAGCACAACGCGTGCCCTTAGGCCAGCAGCGCGCAGCACTTTCCTGAGCCCGGTGATCTGTGGCTTTTGCCATGGATCGCCGGGCACATAGCTTTGGCCCGCTTGTCCTCTACGGCAAGCGCAGTCCCGCTCATGCAGGAGTATTCAGTGCCCCATTCTTCTTCCTTGTATCGTTCTCAGACGACCTTCGAGCCGTATTCGACAGTGCCCGTCACCGCGCCCCGCCGCGGGCTCCAATTCCTTTCAGCGACGCCGCGGCCGATCTTCGCCATCGACGACGGTTCCGAAGCCGCTCTAAACGCAGGGCGGCGCGCTGCGCTCATTGCCCGGAACTGGGGTGTGCCAGTGCATCTGCTGAACATGCGCGGGGGGCTCACCGGCAAATCAGAACTTGGCTGCACGTTCGAAGATCGGTCGCGGCAAGCAGTCGCCGTCAGGCAACTTTTCACCGCCAGCGCCAGCGGAGACCAGAGGCACCCAGAGAATGGGGTGGTTGAGGGCGCAAGTCTGCTGGTGACTCACGTCGAGGATGGCTGCCGCCCCTTCGAGTGGCTATGGGGGACGCGCATAGAGCAGCTGATGCGCAAGTTTTCCATTCCGGTCCTGATCGTGAAGCAGCCAGCGAGCAGGCGCTACCGCCGCGTGCTGGTAGGCGTAAAGCTGGACCCAGAAGCCAGTGAGCTCGTCGCAGGCGCCAGGATAGTGGCACCCGGTGCCCGCGTCGATGTGGTCCACATGCTCGGCACCTCCTATGAATTCAGGCTGAGACTCGCCGACGCATCCGAAGCCGTAGTTCGCGCGCATCGCACGCGTACCCACCGCGACGCGTATCGGCAGATGAATCATCTCATCGCTGCGGCTTGTGGGCACGAAGCGAACGCCGTCGTGCCTCGTATCGTTGTTGGCAGCGCGCCGGAACGATTGTTGGAGATGGGCGGTGCGGCCCGCGCCGGGTTGATCGTCTTGGGAAAGCGGCCGAGGCACTGGCTCGCCGACTTGTTCCTGGACCGCGGCGTTGCCCGCGGGGTGTTGGCCGAAGCTCCAAGCGACGTGCTGCTCGTTCCTACAGGCGGCTGAAATGCGCGTACATGCCATGATCGAAGCGGACCGCGTGGCCGCAGGAGTGCCACCCCGACGACCGCGCAGCTCGGGATGTCAGTGCAGGTCCGTGTAGATCGATTCGAGTTCGTTCAGCAGCGGCTGGCCGTGCTGCTTCTGTGCGACGTTCAAGATGCCCATGCCCTTCTCTTTCAGGAAGCATTCAGTTCGGGGGTGCGGCGGTGTGCCCCGCTGGAAGCTCGTAGCCGCTCAGCAGCGCCAAGGCCCGCAGACCCGTCGCCGTCGCCGCAGCGAGCAGCAAGGCCAATCCAAGCGCCAGCTGGAGGTGGACCGCAAGCACGTAAACCCAGCCGCCCACGAAGGCGCACACGGCGTAGGGACGGCGGTCGCGCAGCGCCGTGGGAATATCGTTGCAGACGACGTCGCGCAGGATGCCACCGAAGGTGGCGCTGACCACGCCCATGAGCACCGCGACGATGGCCGGAAGGTTCTGCGCCAGGGCCAGCTGCGTTCCGCTGGCGGTGAACAACCCGAGCCCCAGCGCGTCGGGCCACTGGATGGCGCGCTCGGTGAATTCGAAATGGCTGGAGCGCAGGAAGAAGATGGCGGCAACGCTCAGCGCGATCAGGATCCACAGCCAGCCCGGATGGGCGACCCAGAAGAACGGTCTGCGGTCCAGCAGCACGTCGCGCAATGTGCCCCCGCCGAATGCTGCCAGGCCCATCACCACGCACAGCCCGACCACATCCAGCCGCTTTCGGATGCCTGCCAGCAGGCCGGACAGCGCGAACGCGACATTGGCGGTGGCCTCCACGAAGGTGTGGAGCCACGTCAGGATGAGGTCCTGGTTTGCCATCGCTTGCATTGTCTCCGTTTGCCGCGGAGCCCGACAGGGCCGCGATCCGCATCAGTAGTTACAGGCCGGGCCACTTTCAGGTCCTCATTGTGTATACCCTGTGAATCATGAATCGTCAGGTGATTCCGAAAGGGGCCCAGGAGGCGGCGAATCCATAGAGGCCCAGCGCATCACGCGATTGCTGTACCGCCTTTTGCACAACATCGAGAAGCTGGCTCACGACGGTTATCGATACGGAGATGCGGTAGCGCCGCGATAGGGCGCCAAGCGGCTTGCGAAGCCCATCCAGGCTTTCAGGGTGGCATGGATAAGAAAACAAACACGCGCGAGGAGGGCCCACTCCGATGAACGCGCCTCGATCCGTCGCTTGCAGCCGTCGAAATTAGCATCGCGAGTGGCGGGTTCGTGACGGGCAGCGAGATGCCGCCCTTCTTTGCGACAAAGCTGAAAGCCAACCGCGGCAGTCGCTGACTCGATCCTCGCCCGCTTCGGCGGCAGCGTGACGGTCGGCGGCGTGCGCATACCGACGTTGACCGCAATGCACAGCAACGGCCTGGATCCCGACTACATCGGCGGCGACTTGGACAAGACAGCAGCAGGCGCTGCTCAAGCGTTGCCGCCTCAACGGTTTGGCCCGTGACGGAAAGTCTTCCCTATCCCCTTCGGATGAGCCCCGCTCACCGTCAAAGTCTCCTATTCTGCGGAAGTTGGAGCCACTGCTCTTGCGCCGGGTTGAGACCCTGCGGCGGTGTCAATCGCCATCGCCGAGCCATGACATTGTCGCGAGAGACAGCGCGCCGTAGTACCGCTAACCGATGGAGGATCATCGTGGCCAAGGAAGACACCAGAAGCGTCAGCGAAAGCGAGAACCCTGCGATCCCGTCCCCGACCCCCAAGGTGAGGCCGCCGCGCACGAACAAGGACTGGTGGCCCAACCAGTTGGACCTCTCGGTGCTCCACCATCATTCGCACCTCTCGAATCCGATGGAGGAGGACTTCAACTACGCAGAACAGTTCAAGTCCCTCGACGTGGAAGCCCTGAAGCGCGACCTCACTGACTTGATGACGACGTCGCAGGACTGGTGGCCGGCCGACTACGGCCACTACGGGCCTTTGTTCATTCGCATGACATGGCATGCCGCCGGTACCTACCGCATCGCCGACGGCCGCGGCGGAGGTGGCGAAGGCCAGCAGCGCTTTGCCCCCCTCAACAGCTGGCCCGACAACGCGAACCTCGACAAGGCGCGCCGGCTGCTCTGGCCGATCAAGAAAAAGTACGGCCAGAAGATCTCGTGGGCGGACCTGCTGATCCTGGCCGGCAACGTGGCTTATGAATCAATGGGCTTCAAGACGTTCGGCTTCGGTTTCGGCCGGCCCGACGTCTGGGAGCCCGAGGACATCTTCTGGGGTCCCGAGGACACCTGGCTGGGAGACGCGCGCTATAGCG
>DATMBW010000088.1:0-5231 GCA_035559095.1 Ramlibacter sp. | reverse complement strand
AATTAATTCTTGTCGATGCCGATAAAAACTTAATTGGGGACATATCAAATAGAAGCATTAGGCCCCTACTTCAGAGCCGTCAGGCTTCGGCTTACCGGACTCTACTGCCCAGGCGTAGCGGGCGGCCGCCCCGCGCGAGTCTTGCTTACTCTCCGGGCCGTGCGCCTTTGCAGATCGGCCACATAGTCCGCCTCGCCCAAGGCCCAGCCACTGAGGGTGGCATTGGTCAGCAGTTGCTGCTGCTCGGCCGTAATGCCGGATCGGACCAGTTCGGCATAGGCTGCGTCGCGCGCAAAGGGCGTGTTCCCCAGCTCCCAGTACAGCGGATGCGGCGTGATCAGCCGATCATGCCGAAGTCCGACATAGTGCCCGTGGCTGGACCAGAGGTACTCGGCTGGATCGGCGACCAGCCCGGCACGCACGGGATTCAGGTCGATGTAGGCCATGCACGTAAGCAAATACCGCTCGGTCTGGATCAAGGTTGATCTGTAGCGTCCTTCCCACAAAGTGCCGGTACGCCCCTGGAGCCGGTTGAAATAGCGCACGTAACGGCGTCCGACGGCCTGCATCATCTGAGGGATGGATTGCACCGTTTCCGGCGTGGCCAGCAAATGAAAGTGATTGCTCATCAACACGTAAGCATGAATGGCCACTCCTGCCTGCCGCGCGTTGTCCTCGAGCAGGGATAGCAGCAACTCGTAATCGGCATCGCCTGCGAAAATTGCTTGCCGGTTGTTCCCCCGCTGGATGATGTGGTGGGGATAGCCGGGAATAGTCAATCGAGGAAGACGGGCCATGGCGCGGGGAAATAATTGGAATCTGACCCCAATTATCGCGCTCCCGGAAAATTGGAATCTGACCCCAATTAGTCGAGGCCGGGGTAACGGACGGGCTCAAGCCCTTGCAAACCGAATTCGGCCAGCAAGGCCCGCAGGCGTTCGGCGGCGCTTTGCTTCCTGTGGCCGGTAAAACGCGCCAGGATGAGTTCGTTCTTCAGGCTGTGCTCCCAGCCCACCAGTTCGGTCACAGTCACCTGGTAACCGCGGGCCTCCAGGTAAAGGCAGCGCAACACATTGGTGAGCTGGCTGCCGATTTCGCGCGTGTGCAAGGGGTGACGCCACAGCTCCGCCAGCGGTGTGCGGGAAAGCGACAGGGCCTTGTTCCGCCGCAGCCAACCGGCGATTTCCGCCTGGCAGCAAGGCACCAGGACCATGAAACGCGCCTGCTTTCGCAAGCCGAAAGTGATCGCGTCGTCGGTCGCCGTGTCGCACGCGTGCAATGCGGTGACGACATCGACCCGCGGCGGCAGCACGACCGCATCCACCGCTTCCGCAGCGCTCAGGTTGAGAAAGGTCATCCGCTCGAACCCCAGCCGTGCGGCAAGTTCGCGCGACTTGGTTACCAGCTCGGGCCGCGTCTCGACCCCGAAAATACGGCCTGTCCCTCGCTGCCTGAAGAACAGGTCATAGATGATGAACCCGAGATACGACTTTCCCGCGCCGTGATCGGCCACTGTCGGACGATCCGGCCCATCCGGTAGCTCAAGCAGTAGCTCTTCTATGAAATGGAAGAGGTGGTAGACCTGCTTGAGCTTGCGCCGCGAGTCCTGGTTGATCCGACCCTCGCGGGTAAGGATGTGCAATTCCTTGAGCAGGTCGATCGATTGCCCGGGCCGCAGTTCCAGCTGCTCCGGCTTCATGTCGAAGGTCCCACGTCCAGCGCCGCCCAGCCTTCCGGGCCCAGACGCCTCAATTTCTCGATGTTGGCTTCGTAAATCGCCTCGGCTTGCGGAAAAGCTTCCACCGCGCGCCCGATGCTCGTTTCGCGCAGCAAGTGCAGCGTGGGGTAAGGCGACCGGTTGGTGCTGTTTGCGATGTCCCCGGCCTCGGTTGCGGCGAACTGGTACGCCGGGTGAAAACTCGCCAGCTGGATCACGCCTTCGAGGCCCCGCTTGCGGATCAGCTTTTGAGCCCTCGCCAGAAAATCATTGAAGTCCAGAAAGTCGTCCAGGCAGCCTGGCGCGATCAGCAGGGTGGTCTCCCTTTTGGCGGAATCCAGGCCAATCAAGGCCTCCACTTCGCGCTCCAGGTCCGCGAGCAATTGCCCGGGATCAGTGGCGCCGCTGACCGCGTAGTGGACCTGATGCTTGACGTGAACGGCCTTGGCGAAAGGACACAGGTTCAAGCCGATCACGGCGCGCTCGAGCCATTTGCGCGTGTCGCGCACCACCGTGTCACTGCTGCGCTTCATGGCCTCAGTCTGCCGCGCGACAAGTACGAACCTGCGCGTTGCCTGCGATTTCACCTTGCTTTGGAACGCTCACGTGGGCCGCCTTGCATTTGTATCGAAGCGCGATTTTATGTGGGCGCGCTTTCCCTTCGCCCTATGGGGCGTGGGTGCGGCGCAGCAGCACACCGGTCAATCCGGCCAGCCCCAGGCCCGCCAGAGCACAGCCGCCCGTCACCACCCAGCTCAATTGCCAGCCGCCGGCGCGAACGGCCACCCAAGCCACCAAGGGCGGGCCCGCGAACTGGCCCAGTGCGGACCACTGCTGCATCCACCCGACCGTCGTGGAGATCGTGCGCTCCCCCGGCGCCAGCCGCACCGCCAGGGAGAACAAGGTGCCCGGGATGAGGCCGCCAACCAGTGAAAACATCAGGACCGCTGCGTACTGCAGCCCGGCTGCGAGCCGCGGATCAATGGGGTCCCAAATGGGGGCGAAGGCCAGAAAGCCACCCAGGCCCATCGCCACGAAGCCAAGGTACAGCAGACGTTCGGGACGCAGGCCGTGCTGCAACGCTTTCCCCGATGCGATGTTGCCGCCCATGTTCACTGCGGCGGCAAGGGCCGTAGCCGGACCGGCCACGGCAGCGCTGAGCCCCGCTTGGGCGTACATCGAGGGTAAGAACCCGATCACCGCCAGCCATTGGCTCGAGTACACCGCAAAGCTCAATGCCACAAGCCATGGTCCGGGGGACGCCAGGGTACCGCGCAGCCGCTCGAACCAGCCGTGGGCGCCGGCGTCGCTTCGGGATTCGCGGCGAGCGGCACCGTCCGGCGGCAGCGCCAGCCAGAGCCACAGCGCCATCAGGAACGACGCAGCGGCGAGCAGCCACCACCATGCCTGCCAGCCGGCCCAAGCCATCAGCAGCGGCCCGCACAGCAGCGCGAGGGCCGTGCCGAACGGCATGTAGGCGCCCCACAGCCCCAGCATCGTGTTCATGCGGGCTGGATCCACCAACCGGCGGATCAAGCTGGGCGCCGGCATCGCGACCAGAAGAAATCCCAGGCCCTCGAAGGCGCGCAGCAGCATCAGCGACTGCGGCTCGCGAGCCCAGCCACCGAGCAGGCTCGCCACCGAAAGGATCATCAGCCCGCCGGCCATCGTGCGTTTCAAACCCAGGCTGTCCGCCGCAAGGCCGACCGGCAGCCCCAAGGTCATGCCCGCCAGTTGCACCAGCGACAGAAGGAACCCCGCTTGCAGCAGCGTCACGCCCAGCGCCTCGCCCAATACCGGCAGAGCCGGAGGCAATTTGCCGACGTGCAGCGCGGCGCTGATTCCGCCCAGCACCACCAACAACGCGGGGTCCAGTCGGCGCATCGTCAGGCCAGCAGAGTCCGGCCCGTCAGCCGTTCGTGTTCGCGCGCGGCAAAGCGGTCGGTCATGCCTGCGATGTAGTCTGCCACCGCCCGCGCACTATCGGGTCTGGCCGCAAAGTCAGGCGGCATCTGGCCGGGATCGTCCAGATAGAGCGCGAAGAGTTCGCGCACCACCTGCTGCGCCTGCCCGGTCTTGGCAATGACCTGCGGATGGCGATACAGGTTCTGCAGCAGGAAACGTTTCAGCACGCCCGACCGGTCGCGCATCGCCTCGCCGAACGACACCAACGGACCGGCCGCGCGCACCTGCTCTGCGCTCGCGGGCGCGGCGGCCTGAAGGGCCGCGTGGGTGGCGACGATCACGTCGTGCACCTGCGCGCCGAGCATGCGACGGATCGATTCATACAAGAGCCGGCGGCCCTGCAACTGAGGAAATTCATCCAGTGCCTCGGCCCGGAACTGCGCGACCAGTTCGACTTGGCCGAGCTGCTCCAGCGTGATCAGGCCGGAGCGCACGCCGTCATCGATGTCGTGGGCGTTGTATGCGATCTCGTCGGCCAGGTTGCACAGCTGCGCCTCGAGGCTGGGCTGGCTGCCGTCCAGAAACCGGCGCGCCACCCCATTCGGCTCGGCGGCCTCGAGGCGCCGCGCATTGCTGCGCGAGCAGTGCTTGAGAATGCCTTCACGCGTCTCGAACGTGAGGTTCAGGCCATTGAAACGGGGGTAGCGCTCTTCCAGCTCATCGACAACGCGCAGGCTCTGCAGGTTGTGCTCGAAGCCGCCGCGTCCGGCCATGCACGCGTCGAGGGCGTCCTGGCCGGCATGGCCGAACGGCGTATGCCCGAGGTCATGCGCCAAGGCGATCGCCTCCACAAGGTCTTCGTTCAGGCGCAATGACCGCGCGATGGAGCGGCCCAGTTGGGCGACTTCCAGCGAGTGGGTCAGCCGCGTGCGAAACAGGTCACCCTCGTGGTTCAGGAAGACCTGTGTCTTGTAGACCAGGCGCCGGAAGGCCGTCGAGTGAACGATGCGGTCCCGGTCGCGCTGGAACCCCGTCCGGCTGGGCGCTTCCAGCTCGGCGTGGCGCCGGCCGCGCGACTGGACCGGATCGCAGGCGTAGCGGGCCAGAGTCATTTCAGCCGGGGCGGCAGCAATACTCGATGGCTTCACGCACGAGCGCGTCCTCAGCCGTACGCACCGCCGCGCTGCCCGGCCGGTCGATCACCACGAATTTGATTTCCCCCGCCTCGGCCTTCTTGTCCACGCGCATCAGCTCCAGGTAGCGGTCGACCCCAAGCGCGGGGGCGACGGTGGGCAAGCCAGCCTTGCGCAGCAGTGTGGCCATGCGCTGGACAAAAGCCGATTCGACCAGTCCCAGCCGCTGCGACAGGCGCAGCGCCATCACCATGCCGCAAGCCACGGCTTCACCATGCAGCCATTTGCCATAGCCCAGGCCGGCCTCGATGGCATGTCCGAAGGTATGGCCGAAGTTGAGGATGGCGCGCAAACCTGCTTCGCGCTCGTCCTGAGCCACCACCGAGGCCTTGATCTCGCAGCTGCGCCTGACTGCGTGCGCTAGCGCCGCGGTGTCGCGGGCGACCATCCGCTCGATGTTGTCCTCCAGCCATTGC
>DATMBW010000087.1:0-2150 GCA_035559095.1 Ramlibacter sp. | reverse complement strand
CTTGAAGCCGATGCCCACGCCCACGGGCGTGCCCGTGGCGATCACGTCGCCGGGGTAGAGCGTGATGCCCGCGGACAGCGTCTCGATCAGCGTGGGAATATCGAAGATCAGGTCGGTGGTCGACGCGTTCTGCCGCTCTTCCCCGTTCACGTAGCAGCGCACGCGCGTGCGGGTGCCGTCGCACTCGTCGGCGCTCACCAGCCATGGCCCCATCGGGCAGAAGGTGTCGAACGATTTTCCGAGGTGCCACTGCAGGTGGCGGCTTTGCCAGTCGCGCGCGGTGACGTCGTTCACGATGGTGTAGCCCCACACGTGCTTCATTGCGTCGGCCGCCTTGATGCCCTTGCCACCCTGCCCGATGACCACGGCCAGCTCGGCTTCGTAGTCGATGGCCTCGGAAACCTCGGGCACGATCACGATGGGCTCGCCCGGGCCGATCACCGATTCAGGCACTTTGCTGAAGTAGATCGCGGCGGTGGGAATGTCGCCTCCGGCCTTCGCGCTGCTGTCGAAACCGCTGCCGGCGAATTCCTTGGCATGCGCGTGATAGTTCTTTCCTACGCAGAAGATATTGCGCCGCGGCCGCGGCAGCGGGGCCGTGAGCCGCAGCTGGTCGATCGGCAACGCCGGTCCCAGCGCGGGCAGCCGCTCGCCACGGGCCAGCGCCTCGATCACCGGCAACGCGCCCAGGACGCGCAGCCGAGCCGGCAGGTCGAGCGGCCGGATCTCTTGCAGGCCGGGCGAAACGACGCCCACGCCGGGGGCGTCCTGGTAGAGGTAAGCAGCGATCTTCATTGGGGAATACTCTCTTTCGCGACGGGGCGGCGAATGTAGCATGCTAACTTGATTCAACCGTTGATGCCACGCCGGGAGATAAACCTCATGCATCGCCGCTTCTGCATCACCGCCCTGCTCCTCGTCGCAGCCGGGCTGGCCAGTGCCCAGGCCCCGTATCCCAACAAGCCCATCACCATGATCGTGCCCTTTCCGCCAGGCGGGCTGGCCGACATCGTGGGCCGGCCGGTGGCCGAAGCGATGTCGCGCGAGCTCGGCCAGCCGGTGGTGATCGAGAACAAGGCGGGCGCGGGCGGCGGCATCGGCATGGGGCTTGCGGCCAAGGCGCCGCCCGACGGCTATACGGTCCTGCTGTCGCTTTCCTCCCTCACGGTAATTCCCGAGGCCGACGTGGTGCTCGGCCGCGCGCAGATGTTCGCGCCCAACGCGCTGCGGCCGATCGCGCGCTTCACCGCCGACCCCACGGTGCTGGCGGTGCGCGCCGAAGCGCCGTGGAAAACGGTGAAGGATTTCGTCGAGGATGCGAAGAAGCGGCCGGGAGCGATCAACTACGGCTCGTCCGGCAACTACGGCACCATGCACGTGCCTATGGAAATCCTGTCGCAGAACGCCGGCATCAAGATGACCCATGTGCCGTTCACCGGCGCCGGCCCCGCCGTGGTCGCGCTGCTGGGGGGCCAGATCGATGCGATCTCGTCCGGACCGGCCACCGTCCTGCAGCACGTGAAGGCTGGCAAGCTGCGGGTGCTGGCGCATTGGGGCAATGGCAAGCTCGAAGCGCTGCCCGATGTGCCGGCGCTCAAGGACTCCGGCTACAACGCCGAATATGCCCAGTGGTCCGGCCTGTTCATCCCGGCGGCAACACCCGAGCCGGTTGCCCAGCGCCTGCGCGTGGCGGCGCGCGCTGCCGCGCAGGACGCGAAAGTCAAGCAGGTGATCCTCAACGCCGGCAGCCCGATCCTCTACCAGGACATGCCGGACTTCGAGCAGTACGTGCAAGCCGACGCGAAGCGCATGGCCGACGTGGTCAAGAAGATCGGCAAGGTCGAATAGCGGATGGTCATCCCGGGCTTGACCCGGGATCCATGGATCGCGGGTCCGCATTACACACCAGGAGCAAGTCATGTCGCGCGCATTTCGATTCTGGTCGGCGGTGTTCGGGATGTGGCTGCTGGCCGGGGGCGCCGCCGCGCAGAATTGGCCCACCCGGCCGGTCAAGATCGTCGTGCCGTTCGCCGCGGGCGGCCCGGCCGACAACTACGCGAGGTTCCTGGCAACACGGCTGCAGGAAGCGCTGGGGCAATCGTTCGTGGTCGAAGACAAGCCCGGCGCGGGTTCGCTGATCGGCACCGACG
>DATMBW010000086.1:0-3200 GCA_035559095.1 Ramlibacter sp. | reverse complement strand
CTGTTT
Source organism: Ramlibacter sp. (assembly GCA_035559095.1). Taxonomy (GTDB): domain Bacteria; phylum Pseudomonadota; class Gammaproteobacteria; order Burkholderiales; family Burkholderiaceae_C; genus Ramlibacter. The sequence goes on along the minus strand of DATMBW010000086.1, from coordinate 3,194 downwards.
GATTGGGAAACAAGAACCTATTTGGCACCGCAACCCCGCTGCGCCAGTGCCTTTAAGTCTTTTCTGGAAGCGAGACCAGATGTCGCTTCTACAAAACCCTTCTAGCCCGAACAGCTACGCCTACGGATCAGCTATTCAAGTGATGGCTTTTGTAGAACGATTTCGCTCCATCCAGTTGAATCGAAGGAGAATTGGGGTAGATTGAACATCCGCGTGTCGGTGGTTCGATTCCGCCCCAGGCCACCAGAACAAGATCCAAGCCCCGCGCGAAAAGAGCGCGGGGCTTTTCTTTTCACTACGGCGCCTCGCTCACACCTCGATGTTGTCGATCAGCCGCGTCGCCCCCAGCTTGGCCGCGCCCAACACCACCAGCGGTTCGTCGCCGGCCGGCGCCTGCAGATCCGCTCGTCGCCGCACCACCATGTAGTCCGGCTTCCAGCCGCGGGCGGCCAGCGTGTCCAGAGCCCGGGCTTCGATGGCTGCGATGCCGCCGGCGCCGGCTTTGACGCTGGCGGCCATGGTCTTGAGCGCAAGTGAAAGCTGCACGGCCTCGGCGCGCTGCGTTTCGCTGAGGTAGTTGTTGCGTGAGGAGAGGGCCAGGCCGTCATCGGCACGCCGGGTTTCCGCGCCGACGATCTCGATGGGAAGAGCGAACTGGCGCACCATGCCGCGGATGACCATGAGCTGCTGGTAATCCTTCTTGCCGAACACCGCCACGCGCGGCTGGACGCAGGCAAACAGCTTCATCACCACCGTGCTCACACCGACGAAGAAGCCGGGCCGGAAATGCCCTTCCAGGATGTCGGCCAGCTCGGCCGGCGGATGCACTTTGTAGGTTTGCGGCTCTGGGTACAGCACCTTTTCGTCGGGTGCGAACACCACATCGCAGCCCGCGGCCTGGAGCTTGGCGCAGTCCGCTTCCCAGGTGCGCGGATAGGTGTCGAAATCCTCGTGCGGCAGGAACTGCAGGCGATTGACGAAGATGCTGGCCACCGTCACGTCGCCGAGCGGTTTGGCCTGCCGCACCAGCGCCAGATGGCCCTCGTGCAGGTTTCCCATCGTGGGTACGAAGGCCGGCTTGCGGCAGGAGCCCAGGAGCTGGCGCAGTTCATCGATGGTGCGGGCAATTTGCATGGGGCCTTTCTCTTGCTCTGTCGCCAACAAGCTAATAACAGTGCAGTTCGATATCCGGAAAACTCTGGTCCTTCACGGCGGCCACGTACCGCCGGACGGCGTCCTGCACGCTGGCGCTGCCCTCCATGAAGTTGCGCACGAAGCGCGGCAGCTTGCCGGCCGTGAGGTTGAGCATGTCGTGCAGCACCAGCACCTGGCCGCTGCATTGCGGGCCGGCGCCGATGCCGATCACGGGGATCGGCAGCGCGCCTGTGACTTCTTTCGCCAACGCCGCGGGGATCAGCTCCAGCACCAGCATGGCCGCGCCGGCATCCGCCAATTCGCGTGCGTGTTGCTTCAGGATCGCGGCAGCCTGCGCGTCGCGGCCCTGGATACGGTAGCCACCCAGCGCATGCACCGATTGGGGCGTAAGGCCCAGGTGGGCGCAGACCGGGACGCCGCGCTCGACCAGGAATCGCACCGTGTCCGCGGTCCAGCCGCCGCCTTCGAGCTTGACCATCTGGGCGCCCGCCTGCAGCAATGCGGTGGCGCTGCGCAGCGCCTGCTCCTTCGATTCCTGGTAGCTGCCGAACGGCAGGTCGCCGATGACCCATGACGTGCGGTTGCCACGCGCGACGCATTCGGTGTGATAGACCATCTGCTGCAGGCTCACCGGCACCGTGCTCGGCCGGCCCTGCAGCACCATGCCCAGCGAATCGCCCACCAGCAGGCAGTCCACGCCCGCGCGATCGAGCAATCCCGCGAAGGTCGCGTCGTAGCAGGTCAGCATGGCGATCTTTTCGCCAGCCGAATGCATCTCGCGCAGTCGATGCAGCGTGAGAGGCTTGCGCGAGGTTGGGGATTCGATCATGTTGCGGCGCAAAATGTGGCGCAGTTTAGCTGCATCACTCACTCGGAACGGTACGCTTTAGTTCCCGATCTCCCGAGCGGCAGGCTCCGGCTGGCCGGGCCGCAAGTCCAGTCGCTGCAGCAGGTCGAGGTCGGACTGCGTATCGGGATTGCCGGTGGTCAGCAGCTTGTCGCCGTAGAAGATCGAGTTGGCACCGGCCAGGAAGCACAAGGCCTGCACCGCATCGCCCATTTGCTGGCGCCCGGCCGACAGGCGCACGCGCGCTCGCGGCATGCTGATGCGCGCGACCGCGATGGTGCGCACGAACTCGAACGGGTCCAGTGGCGCCTGGTGGGCCAGGGGTGTTCCCGCAACTCGCACCAGGTGATTGATCGGCACCGACTCGGGATAGGGATCCAGGTTCGCAAGCTGCGCGATCAGGCCGGCGCGCTGCAGGCGTGACTCGCCCATGCCGACGATACCGCCGCAGCAGACCTTGACGCCGGCGCTGCGAACACGGTCCAGCGTGTCGAGCCGGTCCTGGTAGTCGCGCGTCGTGACGATGTCACCGTAGAAGTCGGGCGCGCTGTCCAGGTTGTGGTTGTAATAATCCAGGCCCGCGTCGCGCAAGGCCTCTGCCTGGCCATCCTCCAGCATGCCCAGCGTGGCGCAGGTTTCCAGGCCGAGCGCCTTCACGGTGCTGACCAGTTCGGCCACTTTCTCGATATCGCGGTCCTTCGGTCCGCGCCAGGCAGCGCCCATGCAAAAGCGCGTGGCGCCGGCGTCCTTGGCGCGCTGCGCGGCCTGCAGCACCTGCGCCGGTTCCATCAACTTGGAGGCCTCGACGCCCGTGTCGTGCTTCACCGATTGCGGGCAGTAGCCGCAGTCCTCCGAGCAGCCGCCGGTCTTGACCGACAGCAGCGTGGCGAACTCGATCTGCGTGGGATCGAAATGCTCGCGGTGCACCGTTTGCGCGCGGTGCATCAAATCGGGGAAGGGCAGCTCGAACAGCGCTTGCACCGCTTCCACGGTCCAGCGCGCAGTGGCCGCGCGCGCCGAGGTTTCGCAGGTCTGTTCAAAGTGGGCGGACATGGTTCGTTCTCCTGGGATTGATATGAAATGGATCGCCGATAGCGCTCGTGGCCGGTTCGGGCGCCAGCTCGGCCAACGCCTGGACCAGGCGGTCGACATCGGCCTCGCTGTGAGCGGCCGACAGTGCTATGCGCAGGCG
>DATMBW010000085.1:0-3793 GCA_035559095.1 Ramlibacter sp. | reverse complement strand
AAGCCGCTCGACGAGCCGCCGGCCGGCGTCGTAGAACCGTTCAGGCTCAAGGCTGCGGCGCCGTCGTTGCTCAGGTGAGCATACGTGGCATACAGAGCGGTGCGCTTGGACAGATTGTGCACGTAGCCCAGCGCATACTTCTTGGCTTCGGCACTGGCAACGCCATAGTCGTACGCGGAGTAGGACAGGCGGATTTCGCCCGCGCCCACGGGGACCAGACCACCGATCAGCCAGCCCTTGCCATGCAGGTCGATTGCAGGGCCTTGCAGCTTGTGGTCGACGTACTGAGCCATCAACTTGGCGAAACCGAAGTCCCACTGGCCGCCGACGTTCCAGGTCTTGAAGTCGCCAGCGGCGAAGTTGGTGCGCGAGAAAGCCCCGGCAACGTTGAACGGGCCAGAGGCGAAGCCCACGCGAACGCCGCCGCCCATGCCGTCATCCTCGTTCGCGCTGGGTTGGGAGGGGTTCTCACCCATGTAGTACTGGGCTTGGCCGTAGAAGCCGCCCAGGTTGCCCGGCAGGAAGTAGCCGATGCTGTTGGAAGCGCGGATGGTCACCGGGTCGGTGTTGGCTTGGCCGCTGATCAGGGTGAGGGTGGTGCCGACGCCGTTCGTGCCGAACGGATCGAACACGGTCAGGTTCCAGAATTGCGGGGTGTAGTCACGACCCAGACGCACTTCGCCCCAGCCGCCGGCCAGGCTCACCGTCGAGCGACGGTTGAAGGTCAGGCCTTGGCGGCCGGCGACGGCAGCACCGGTACCGGAAGGTTGGTTGTTGGAGCTGGTGGCGGCGCCTTGGCCGTCGTCGTTGGCAAGGCCGGCTTCCAGCCAGAAGGAGGCGGACATGCCGCCACCCAGGTCTTCCGTGCCACGGAAGCCCAGACGCGAGCTGTTGTAGCCGGAGTTGGTCAACTGCGTCTTGTCGGTCGTGTCACCCTTGCCGAAGGCGAGGGTCGCGTCAACGATACCGAACAGCGTGACGGAAGATTGGGCAGAAGCCACGCCGGCAGTTGCCAGCACGGCCAGAGCAATCAGGGACTTTTTCATGCAAGTTTCTCCAAGGTTAAACATAGGGCTCCGGTGCGAAGGGGTCACGAAATGCAGGCACTTTTGTGCTCCCGCCGGATCCCCGGGCCAACCTCCTTTTGGGAAGTTGTCGTTATTGCACCAGAGCGGCCTTTCTTTCGCAAAGTATTTAGCCTTTCCGAGATGGTTTCGTTGCACCTGGACAACACCCGCAATTGACCCAGTGGAACCCACGCAACACTGCTCGTCAGCGTTTCGGATTGCGAAAAAGCCGACACCTGCAGTCCATGCGCGAACAAACGTAAACTAAGCTCCATGGATCGGTTTCTCGGCGCTGCGGACAGCGCGTTCAAGACCCTTTTCGCCAAGCCGCGGGCGGCACGGCCATGTCCCGTGGTGCCCGCCGACGAAACTAAGCTCGATCCCCAGGAGCGCAGGCGCGCCGCGGCTCTGATGCGCGTCAATCACGTGGGCGAAGTGTGCGCCCAGGCCCTGTACACGGCGCAAGCCTTGGCCACTCGCGACCCGGCCCTGCGCGAGCATTTTGAGCGGGCGGCGGCGGAAGAAACCGACCATCTGGCCTGGACTGCGGACCGCCTGGCCGAATTGGGAGACCGCCCTTCCCTGCTCAATCCGTTCTGGTACGCCGGGGCCTTCGGGCTCGGCCTGTTGGCCGGGCGGCTGGGCGACCGCCTCAGCCTGGGCTTCGTGGTCGAAACCGAAAAACAGGTTGAAGCCCATCTGCAAAGCCACCTTGACCGGCTGCCACCGGCTGATCACGCGTCACGCGCGATCGTCGTGCAGATGAAGGACGACGAGGCGGCGCATGCCGCGCAGGCACTTCACGCCGGGGCCGCGGAACTCCCGCTGCCGGCCAAGGCCATGATGCGGGCCGCTGCCAAGGTCATGACGACCACGGCACAGTACGTCTAGACGGAGATCACCTCGAAACTGGTCGTGATGTCGGCCGTCTTGCCGAGCATGATGCTGGCCGAGCAGTATTTCTCGTGGCTGAGGGCGATCGCGCGTTCCACGGCTGCCGCCGGAACGGCGCGGCCTCTGACGGTGAAATGCATGTGGATCCTGGTAAACACCTTGGGATCGGTTGCCGCACGCTCCGAGGTGAGTTTGACCGAGCAGCCGTGCACGTCGTGGCGGCCGCGCTTGAGGATCAGCACGACATCGTAGGCGGTACAACCGCCCGTGCCGGCGAGCACGGTTTCCATGGGCCGCGGCGCCATGTTCTGGCCGCCATTTTCCGGCTTTGCGGGATCGGGGGCGCCATCCATGGCCAGCACGTGGCCACTGGCGGTTTCCGCCACGAACCCCATGCCCGAACGCGCCCCAGTGGCGCCTGTCCAGCTCACCGTGCATTCCATCATCGCTCCTATTGAATTCGCTGGACCCCGATTAAATCCGCTAATAGTTGGCCATCTGTCTCAGGTTGAGACAGATGAGCTTGCTGCAACGCAGCAAGACTCGGGCTATACTGGGTTTGCAGCATAGCGAATTTGCTGTGCCCCGGTCGTCTAGGCCGGAAACGGTTGTCTCCTCCACCTCTCCTTTGGTGGATTTAGCCCCTGGATCGCAAGGTCCGGGGGCTTTTTTATGGGCGCTTATCATCCTTTGGTTATGAAAAAACACCTCACGCCCGCCGATTACCTGAAGAAAATCCTCACTGCGCGGGTGTACGACGTGGCTGTGGAGTCGGCGCTGGAGCCCGCGAAAAACTTGAGCCGGCGCCTGCACAACAAGGTGCTGCTCAAGCGGGAGGACCAGCAGGCAGTCTTCAGCTTCAAGCTGCGCGGCGCCTACAACAAGATGGCGCACTTGACGGCCGAGCAGCTGCAGCGTGGGGTGATCTGCGCATCGGCTGGCAACCATGCGCAGGGCGTGGCGCTATCGGCCCACAAGCTGGGCGCGCGTGCCGTGATCGTGATGCCGACCACCACCCCCCAGCTCAAGATCGAGGGCGTCAAATCGCTGGGCGGCGAGGTCGTCCTGCACGGCGACAGTTACTCGGATGCCTACCTGCATGCGGCCGAGCTCGAGCAGCAGCAGGGGCTGACCTTCGTGCACCCGTTCGACGACCCCGACGTGATCGCGGGACAGGGAACGATCGCCATGGAGATCCTGCGGCAGCACCAGGGGCCGCTGCACGCGGTGTTCGTCGCCATCGGTGGCGGCGGGCTGGTCGCGGGGGTGGCCAACTACATCAAGGCGGTACGACCGGAGATCAAGGTGATCGGCGTGCAGATGAACGACTCCGACGCCATGGCGCGATCGATCGCCGCCGACAAGCGCATCACGCTGGCCGACGTGGGCCTGTTTTCCGACGGCACCGCGGTGAAGCTGGTGGGCGAGGAAACCTTCCGGGTGACGCGCGAGCTGGTCGACGAGTTCATGACCGTCGACACGGACGCCGTGTGCGCCGCCATCAAGGACGTGTTCGTGGACACGCGCAGCATCGTCGAGCCGGCCGGCGCGCTGGCGGTGGCGGCGATCAAGCAGTACGTGGCGGAGAGGAAGACGCGCGGCGAAACCTACGCGGCCATCCTGTGCGGAGCCAACATGAACTTCGACCGTCTGCGCTTCGTGGCCGAGCGGGCCGAAGTGGGCGAGGAGCGGGAAGCGCTGTTCGCCGTCACCATCCCCGAGGAGCGCGGCAGTTTCAGGCGCTTCTGCGAATTGATCGGGACCCTGCCGGGCGGGCCGCGCAACGTCACCGAATTCAACTACCGCATCAGCGGTTCCACCCAGGCCCACGT
>DATMBW010000084.1:0-2915 GCA_035559095.1 Ramlibacter sp. | reverse complement strand
CGGTGCGCGGGGAAGCCGTAGCCATTGAGGTACACCAGGTCGATGTCGCTGGCGCGCGCGGCGATGCCTTCGGCCAGGATGCGCGCCCCCTCGTTCACCAGCGCGTAGATGCAGCGCTCCACCACTTCATCGTCGCTCACCTTGCGCGGCGTGATGCCGTTGGCAGCGCGGTATTCGTTGACGAGTTGCTCGGTCACCGGATCGGGAATCGGGTCGCGCTTGCCGGCTTCGTAGCGGTACCAGCCGGCGCCGGTTTTCTGGCCGAAGCGGCCGGCCTCGCACAATTTGTCCGCGACGATCGGCTTCATCTCCACACCGGCTTCGGCGGCCTTGCGCTTGCGCGTGGCCCAGCCGATGTCCAGGCCCGCGAGGTCGCCCATGCGGAACGGCCCCATCGCCAGCCCGAATTTCTGCAGCGCGCCGTCGATCTGCTGCGGCAAGGCGCCGGCGTTGATCAGGCCCTGCGCCGCGGCGCCATAACGCGAGATCATGCGGTTGCCGATGAAGCCGTCGCACACGCCGGACACGACCGCGACTTTCTTGATCTTCTTGGCCAGCGCCATGCTGGTGGCCAGCACGTCGGGCGCGGTCCTGGCGCCGCGCACCACTTCTAACAGCTTCATCACGTTGGCCGGGCTGAAGAAATGCAGGCCCAGCACGTCTGCCGGTCGCTTGGTGAACTCGGCGATGCGGTCGATGTTGAGATAGGAGGTGTTCGACGCCAGGATGGCGCCGGGCTTGCACACCTCGTCGAGTTTGCGGAACACCTGCTCCTTCACGCCCATGTTCTCGAACACGGCTTCGATGACGAGGTCGGCATCGGCAAACGGTGCGTAGTCTTCGACGGTGGGCTTGATCAGCGCCATGCGCTGCTCCACCTGTTCGGCCGTCAGCTTGCCCTTCTTGGCGGAGTTCTCGTAGTTCTTGCGGATCGTGGCCACGCCCTTGTCCAGCGCTTCCTGCTTCATCTCCAGCAGCACCACGGGAATACCCGCGTTCAGGAAGTTCATCGTGATGCCGCCGCCCATGGTGCCGGCGCCGATCACCCCCACCTTGCGGATCTCGCGCAGCGGCGTGCCCGCGGGCAGGTCGACCTTGGCGGCCGCGCGCTCGGCGGTGAACACATGGCGCAGCGCGCGGGATTCGGGCGAGGCCATCAGCGTGAGGAATATCTCGCGCTCCAGGCGCAAGCCTTCGTCGAACGGCTTGCTCACCGCCGCCGCCACCGCTTCCACGCAGCGCATCGGCGCGGGGTACGGGCCGGCCGCGGCACCGACGTTGTTGCGCGCGAACTGCAGGAAGGCCTCGGCTTGCGGGTCCTTGATCTTGCCGTCGCGCAGGCGCTTGAGCGGCAGATTTTCGGCCACCACCTTCTCGGCCAGGGCTACCGCTGCGGCGACCGGATCACCGTCGGTCACTTCATCCAGCAGCGCGGTGCCCTTCAACTTTGCGGCGGGCACCGTGGCCCCCGAAACAATCATGTTGAGCGCCGCTTCCAGGCCGATGGCGCGCGGCAGGCGCTGCGTGCCGCCGGCGCCCGGCAGCAGGCCCAGCTTGACTTCGGGCAGCGCGATCTGGGCATCGGCCTTGGCCACGCGGTAGTGCGCGCCCATCGCCAGTTCCAGTCCGCCGCCCATGCACACGCCGGCAATGGCGGCCACCACGGGCTTGGAGGAATTTTCCAGGGCTGCGATCACCACCGGCAGGCGCGGCTCGCGCGCAGCGTTGGCCGTGCCGAACTCCTTCACGTCGGCGCCGCCGGAAAAAGCGCGCTCGCTGCCGGTGAGGACGATGGCCTTGACATCCTTGTAGGCCAGCGCGTGATCGAGCGCATCCAGGATGCCCGAGCGCAAGGCATAGCCCAGGCCGTTGACGGGCGGATGGTCCAGGGTGATGACGGCGGTGCGGCCGCGGACGTCGTAGCGGGTGCTGCTCATGCAGGCGTCTCCTTGATGGCGGGGCGAAGATTCGAAAAGTGGGTGCGATGCGCGGGCCCTGGGTGCCCTTCGAGCTAATTCTGCTATGCAGAACTACGTTTCGCAAATCCGATATGATGCTAGCATCCCGGCTGCGCCCTGCATATCGCCCACATGACAGCGCCCTACACCATCGACGAAACGGCTGAGCCCGGCATTCCCGAAGGCTTCAGGCGCCTCGGCGCCGGCGGACCCTATTTCCGCCTGATGGGCCCGGTGTACACGCGCCGGAGCGAGGCCGGCACCGCGATCATCGCGTTGCACGTCGCGCCACATCACCTCAACATTCAAGGCGTGACGCACGGCGGCATGCTGACGACGCTGGCCGATTCAGCCCTGGGCATCAACCTGTCGCTGGCACTTGGCCGGCGCGGCGCGCAGGTGACCGTCTCGCTCACGGCCGATTTTCTCTCCGCCGCGCGCGAAGGCGATTGGCTCGAAGCGCATGTGGTCATCACGCGGCTGGGCAAGCGGCTGGCCTATGCGAACTGCGACCTCAAGGTCGGGGACCGACATGTGCTGCGGTCGAGCGCGGTGTTTGCCATCGTGGACCGGCAGTTGGCGCCAGGCAACGGCGAGCCGCCACTGCAGGATGGGTAAGCGCGAGGCTTTTTCGCCACGGTTGAGCTAGATTAAAACCCTTGTCGCGGGATGCCACAAGAATTCCTTCTTGTTCCCGCACATGCATTCCTTCGCAAATCATCTCGACTGGCTGGCGCTTCTTGTCGGCGCAATTGGAAGCCTTCTCTGGGCGCACAACGGCCGGTCCGCGAAGTACGCGTCGCTGTGGTGGCTGCTTTCCTCGATCCTTTGGGTGGCGTTTGCGTGGCTCAACGGTTTGCCGGCCCTGGGCCTGCGCGACGCCGTGGGTGTCGGCTCGACGCTCTATGGATGCTATCGCTGGCTGCAGCCGCGCAAGTCCGCAGCGATGACATAACC
>DATMBW010000083.1:0-11224 GCA_035559095.1 Ramlibacter sp. | reverse complement strand
GCTGGGGCCGTGCGTCCCATCTGATCACGGCTTGGCGCTTGCGCTGAGCCATGACGCCACCGATGGTGGCGGAGGCGGCCCCGGAAAGGGGCCGCTTTTTTTGGGCGCGATTCGAGCACAAGAGGCGAGGCATTTCAAGGCCTTGGCCATCAGCTCGACAAAGGGTTTCACTTTGACTGCCGGCTTGCGCGAAAGTCATTGCTTTTCGGGGGCATCGCGGGCATAGTGAATTCAAGCTTCGAAGAAATCCAGGTTCTCCGGCCGTCCGGTTTGTAGGGGACGGTCTTCTCAACCAGCCGCAACAGGAGGCTATTCATGAATTTGACGATCAGCGGTCACCATCTCGAAGTTACCCAGGCGCTGCGCAATTACGTGACCACCAAGCTTGATCGAATCACCCGGCACTTTGACCAAGTCGTTGATATCAAGGTGCTACTCACAATTGAAAAGCAGAAGGAAAAGGAACGACGACAGCGCGCCGAATGCAAAATCCACGTCAAGGGTAATGACATGTTCGCTGAAAGTTCACATGAGGACCTGTATGCAGCGCTGGACGAGCTGGTCGACAAGCTGGACCGGCAGGTCGGCAGGCACAAGACGCGCCTGCAGGACCACCATCACGAGGCACCCAAGCGCGTGATGTAAGCGACAGCGATGTAAAAAAGGCGCCCTTGCGGCGCCTTTTTCTTTGGGGTGTACACGGATGAGCCGTCCCGCGCGTTTTGGTGCAGCGTCCCCTCCACGGTGCATAATCGTAAACCCCGACCATGAATCGCCTCGCGTCCATTTTGCCAGCCGCTCAAGTGCTCGTGAGCGTCGAGGCCACTAGCAAGAAGCGCGCTTTCGAGGAAGCCGGCCTGCTGTTCGAAAACCTGCACGGCCTCTCGCGCGCGCTCATCACGGACAGCCTGTTCGCGCGCGAGCGCCTGGGGTCCACGGGGCTGGGCCACGGCGTGGCGATCCCGCACGGGCGTATCAAGGGGCTCAAAGCCCCCATGGCCGCCCTGTTCCGGCTGGCGCAGCCGATCGGCTTCGACGCCCCGGACGAGCAGCCGGTCAGCCTGCTGATCTTCCTGCTGGTGCCCGAGGCCGCGACCCAGAAGCACCTGGAGATCCTGTCCGAGATTGCCGAGCTGCTGAGCGACGCCCCCCTGCGCGAGAAAATCAAGGCCACCACCGACGCGGTCGAACTGCACCAGCTGATCGCCACCTGGCAGTCGGCACAGCCCGCCTGAACCGACTCCCAGCGGCCGTGAAACCCACCGTCGTCAGCGCCGACGTCCTGTTCGAAGACCACCGCGCCCAGCTCAAGTGGGAATGGGTGGCGGGCCTGGGAGCATCCGAGCGCCGGTTCGACGAAGTCGCCGTCCGCGCCGCCCGCTCGGGCGCCGACCTGGTGGGCTACCTCAACTACATCCATCCGTACCGCGTCCAGATCCTGGGCCAGCGGGAAATCGCCTACCTCACCAACGCGACAACGGACGACTGTGCCCGGCGCATTTCGCGCATCGTCACCCTGGAGCCGCCGGTGCTGGTGCTGACCGACAGCCAGGTGGCCCCCGATGCGCTGCTGTCGATGTGCGAACGCGCGCAGATCCCGATGTTCGCCACCCAGGAGCCGTCGGCGTTCGTCATCGATGTGCTGCGCGCCTACCTGTCCAAGCATTTCGCCGAACGGACCTCGATGCACGGGGTATTCATGGACATCCTGGGGCTGGGGGTCATGATCACGGGCGAGTCGGGCCTGGGCAAGAGCGAACTGGGACTGGAGCTGATCTCGCGCGGCAACGGGCTGGTCGCCGACGACGCCGTCGACCTGTTCCGCATCAACCAGACCACGATCGAAGGGCGCTGCCCCGAGCTGTTGCAGAACCTGCTCGAAGTGCGCGGCATCGGCCTGCTGGACATCCGGGCGATCTTCGGCGAGACGGCGGTGCGCCGGAAAATGCGCCTGAAGCTGATCGTCCACCTGGTGCGCAGGGACACGATGGAACGCGAATACGAACGGCTGCCCTACGAGCCGCTCACCCAGGACGTGCTGGGCGTGCCGGTGCGAAAAGCCGTGATCCAGGTGGTTGCCGGCCGCAACATCGCCGTGCTGGTCGAGGCCGCCGTGCGCAACACCATCCTGCAGTTGCGCGGTGTCGACACTTACCAGGAGTTCGTCGAGCGTCATCGCAGGGCGATGGAGCAGGACAAGTGACCGCCGGACCGCGGCGGCCCAACGGCGGCCCAACGGCGGCCGTTACTCGCGGGTGCCGCTCGGGAAATGGTGGCCCACCACAGGATGGGCCGGCCGGTTCGGGCAATTCTCCTTGGTGCAGTGAGCGTACAGGCTCAGCGCGTGCTCGGCGATCATGAAGCCCTTGGTCTTGGCCACCGCCTGCTGGCGCTTCTCGATCTCCGCGTCGTAGAACTCCTCCACCCTGCCGCAGTCCAGGCACACCAGATGGTCGTGGTGGGTTCCTTCGTTGAGCTCGTACACCGCCTTGCCGCTTTCGAAGTGGCTGCGGGTGAGGATGCCGGCCTGCTCGAACTGGGTCAGGACGCGGTAGACGGTCGCCAGGCCGATGTCCGAGTGCTCTTCCAGCAGCACGCGGAATACGTCTTCGGCCGTCATGTGGCGCTGCGCCCCCTTCTGGAATACGTCCAGGATCTTCAGCCGGGGCAGCGTGGCTTTCAGGCCGGTACTCTTGAGTTCGTCGATGTTGGCCATGGTCTTCCCCGCGGCTCCCCGGCACGGGGCAGCCGCTACAATCGTTTGATCATATCGCTACCGGTTTGCCCATGCCCGCATTCCCCTCTCGTGCATCCCGTCTCGCCGTCGCGCTCGCAGCCTGCGCGGCCGCCGGCGCGTGCGGCAGCTTCAACGACGCGAGCAACCGGCTGGCCGGTTCGATCACGCCCTATCGGGTGGAAGTCGTTCAGGGCAATTTCGTGTCCAAGGAGCAGGTCGAGGCAATCAAGCCCGGCATGAGCCGCCAGCAGGTGCGCGACATCCTGGGTACGCCGCTGGTCACCAGCGTCTTCCATGCCGACCGCTGGGATTACGTCTTCACCCTCAAGCGCCAGGGGGTCCCGCCGCAGGGGCGCAAGCTGACGGTGTTCTTCAAGGGCAACATGCTCGAGCGCTTCGAGGGTGACGAAATGCCCAGCGAGGCGGAATTCGTCGCCACGCTCGACAACAAGCGCAAGAAGGCCAAGGTGCCCGAACTCGAAGCCAGCGAGGAAAGCCTCAAGCAGTTCTCCGGCGCCGGCGCGCCGGCGCCCGCGCAAGCGCCGATCCAGCCCGCGCCTGCCCCGGCGGCCAGTTACCCGCCGCTGGAAGCCCCGGCCCGCTGATGCAGTCTCCAAGGCAATGACTGATAACGGGCACTCCATCCACAAAGTGGCCGTCGCGGGCGCCAGCGGGCGCATGGGCCATATGCTGATCGAAGCCATCCGTGCTTCGGGCGACTGCCAGCTTACCGGGGCGCTGGATATCGCTTCCAGCCCCGCCGTCGGCAATGACGCCGCGGCCTTCCTGGGACACGCCAGCGGCGTGCCGATCTCGGCCGACGTGCGAACGGCCCTGGCCAGTACCGAAGTCCTGATCGACTTCACCCGTCCGGAAGGCACCCTGGCCTATTTGAAGGCCTGCCGCGAGCGCGGGGTCAACGCGGTGATCGGAACCACCGGCTTTCATGAGGGACAGAAGGAGCAGATCGCGGACGCGGCGCGCGACATCGCGATCGTGATGGCCCCCAACATGAGCGTGGGTGTCAACGTCACGCTCAAGTTGCTGGAGATGGCCGCGAAGGCGCTGGCCACCGGCTACGACATCGAGATCGTCGAAGCGCACCATCGCCACAAGGTGGACGCGCCGTCGGGCACGGCCCTGAAGATGGGTGAGGTGATCGCCAAGGCACTGGGCCGCAACCTCAAGGACTGCGCCGTCTACGCGCGCGACGGCATCACCGGCGAACGCGATCCCTCGACAATCGGTTTCGCCTCGATCCGCGGCGGCGATATCGTGGGCGATCACACGGTGCTGTTCGCCGGCACCGGAGAGCGCATAGAGGTTACCCACAAGTCCGGCAGCCGGGCCACCTATGCCCAGGGCAGTCTGCGGGCGGTCCGGTTCCTGGCGGGCAAACGCAGCGGCATGTTCGACATGTTCGATGTGCTGGGCCTGAGGTGAAAGCCCACCCCTGCAGGCCTGGAGCCGCGGCCCTCCGACCCCTCAGGGACCAGCGGCCCGGCAAAGCCGGCTCCGCGGCGGCCCGCGCGCTGAGCGCGCGAATCCATACTCTGGCGGCAAGGCGGGCGAGGGCATGAGCTTTGTCGAATTGTTCAGCCAGGGTGACGCCGTCACCCGCGTCGTGGCCGTCCTGCTGCTGGCCATGTCCGTGGCCAGCTGGGTCGTCATCCTCTGGAAGGCGTGGCTGTTGCGGCGCGCCAGCCGCGATGTCGGCCGCAGCACCGCCGCGTTCTGGCAGTCGGCATCGGTGAACGAGGCCCGGGAGCTGGTCGGTGCGTTCGATCGCGAGGCCCTGATCCTGCCGCTGATCACCGCCACCCAGTCGCGAGGGGCCGGTTCGCTGGCCGAGGCCGGCGACCGCTCGCAACAGCTCACGCGCCTGCTGCGCGACGCCTTGCACCAGGTGCTGGACAAGCTGCAGTTCGGCCAGGTCCTGCTGGCCAGCGTCGGGTCCACCGCGCCATTTGTGGGGCTGCTGGGCACCGTCTGGGCCATCTACCACGCGCTCACCGGCATCGCGCTGGCCGGCCAGATCACGATCGACAAGGTGGCCGGCCCGGTGGGCGAGGCGCTGATCATGACGGCGGCGGGCCTTGCCGTGGCCATTCCAGCCGTGCTCGGCTACAACGTGTTTGGCCGCCTGATCGGCCGCATCGAGGCCGACCTGGAGGGGTTTGCCCGCGATCTGCGCGAGCTCTTGACGCACGGTGGGGGGCCTGGATGAGCTTCGGGCGGCTCGAACGCAGCCAGGGGCCCCAGCCCATGAGCGACATCAACATGACGCCGCTGGTCGATGTCATGCTGGTGCTGGTGGTGATATTCATCATCACCGCGCCCCTGCTGGGGAGCTCGATCCGGCTCGACCTGCCGCGCACCGACGCGGCCAGACCCAATGAGGCGCCGAAATTCGTCACGGTGGTGCTGGACAAGACGGGCCGGGCTTTCCTGGACGATAAGCCGGTGGCGCTGCCCCAGCTCGCCGAACAGCTGGTCCAGGCCGCCCAGCGCAACCCGGACACCGAGGTGCAGCTGCGGGCCGACCAGGCCGTGCCCTATGGCCGTGTGGTGGAAATCATGGGCGCCGCCCAGAAGGCGGGGCTGAACCGCATCGGATTCGTGGCCGAGGCCTCGGAGCCGGCGCGGTAACGCGCCCCGTAGAATCCCGGCAGGCCGGACGAAAAAACCGCCGGCACACCACCTATGCAAGAGAAATACAACCCTTCCGCGGTCGAGCGTGCCGCGCAGGCCCAGTGGGATGCGCGCGATGTGTACCGCGTGACCGAAGACGCACGCAGGAAGAAGTTCTACGCCTGTTCCATGCTGCCGTATCCCAGCGGCAAGCTGCACATGGGCCATGTGCGCAACTACACCATCAACGACATGCTCGCGCGCTACCTGCGCATGAAAGGCTACAACGTGCTCATGCCGATGGGCTGGGATGCGTTCGGCCTGCCGGCGGAGAACGCGGCCATGAAGAATGGCGTGCCGCCGGCGAAATGGACCTACGACAACATCGCCTACATGAAGCGGCAGATGCAGGCGATGGGGCTGGCGATCGACTGGTCGCGCGAGGTCGCCACCTGTGACCCGGGCTATTACAAATGGAACCAATGGCTGTTCCTGAAGATGCTGGAAAAGGGCATTGCCTACCGCAAGACCCAGGTGGTGAACTGGGACCCGGTGGACCAGACGGTGCTGGCCAACGAGCAGGTGATCGACGGCAAGGGCTGGCGCACCGGAGCGGCCGTCGAAAAGCGCGAGATCCCGGGTTACTACCTCAAGATCACCGACTACGCGGAGGAACTGCTGGACCATCTGCAGCACAAGCTGCCCGGCTGGCCCGAGCGCGTCAAGCTGATGCAGGAGAACTGGATCGGCAAGAGCGAAGGCGTGCGTTTCGCCTTCACCCACGGCATCCGCGATTTCAACGGCGACCTGATCGGCGGCGGCAGGATGAACGTGTTCACCACCCGTGCCGACACCATCATGGGCGTCACGTTCTGCGCGGTCGCGCCCGAGCACCCGCTGGCGGTCCACGCGGCGCGCACCAACCTGCGCCTGGCCGCTTTCATCGAGGAATGCAAGAAGGGCGGTACCACCGAGGCGGAGCTGGCCTTGAGGGACAAGGAGGGCATGTCCACCGGCCTGGTGGTGTTCCATCCCCTGACCGATGAGCCGATCGACGTGTGGGTCGGCAACTACGTCCTCATGGGGTACGGCGACGGCGCGGTGATGGGCGTGCCCGGCCACGACGAGCGCGACTTCGCCTTCGCCCTGAAGTACAACCTCCCGATCATGCAGGTGGTGCACGTCGATGGGGAACATTACGACTACAAGCACTGGCACGAGTGGTATGCCGAGACGGAGCGCGGGGTCACCATCAACTCCGACATCTTCAGCGGTTTCTCGTATGAAGACGCGGTGAATGCGGTGGCGCATGCGCTGCAGCAGAAGGGCCTGGGCGGCAAGGTCACCACCTGGCGCCTGCGCGACTGGGGCATCAGCCGGCAGCGCTACTGGGGCACGCCGATTCCAATCATCCACTGCGAGGAACATGGCGCGGTGCCTGTGCCGGAGAAGGACTTGCCGGTGGTGCTGCCGCAGGACTGCGTGCCCGACGGCTCCGGCAACCCGCTGAACAAGCGTGCCGATTTCCTGCACGTCGCCTGCCCGGTTTGCGGCAAGCCGGCACGACGGGAAACCGACACCATGGACACGTTCGTCGATTCGTCCTGGTACTACATGCGTTATTGCGACCCGAAGAACGAGCGGGCGATGGTGGGGAACGGCGCGGCGTACTGGATGCCGATGGACCAGTACATCGGGGGGATCGAACACGCCATCCTGCACCTGCTGTACGCCCGCTTCTGGACCAAGGTGATGCGCGATTTCGGTCTGGTCAAGGTCGATGAGCCGTTCACCCGGCTGCTCACGCAGGGCATGGTGCTGAACGAGGCGTTCGTGCGCCTGGGAGACAAGGCCGGCAAGCACTACTACTGGTCCAACGAACTGGACATCGTGCGCGACGAGCACGCGAAAGTGATCTCAGCCACGTCCAGGGCCGACGGCCTGCCGGTCTCCTACGAGGGCTGGACCACCATGTCCAAGTCCAAGAACAACGGCGTCGACCCGCAGGACCTGATCGAGAAGTACGGCGCCGACACCGCGCGCCTGTACACGATGTTCACCGCGCCGCCGGAGGCGACGCTGGAGTGGAACGACGCCGCCCTGGAAGGCTCGTTCCGCTTCCTGCGCCGGGTTTGGAACTTCGGCTACAAGCTCGGGGCGAACCCGCACCCGGTGGACAAGCCGGTGAGCCCCGGCAAGCAGGCAAAGGCCTTGCGCTTCGAGCTCCACACGGTGCTCAAGCAGGTGGACTACGACTACCAGCGCATGCAGTACAACACGGTGGTGTCCGGCGCGATGAAGCTGCTCAATGCGCTCGAGGACTTCAAGGGCGCAGCCGAGCCGGGCGCGGATGCCGCGGTGGGCGAGGGGTTCGGCATCCTGCTGCGGGTGCTCTATCCCGTGACGCCGCATATCGCCCATGAACTCTGGCACGCCCTGGGCTACGCGCAGCAGCACGGGGACCTGCTCGATGCGCCCTGGCCCAAGGTGGACGAGCAGGCCCTAAAACAGGACGAGATCGAGCTGGTGCTGCAAATCAACGGCAAGCACCGCGGATCGGTCCTGGTGCCGGCGACGGCCAGCCGCCATCAGATCGAAAAACTCGCCGTCGCGAGCGAGGCCTTCGCCGCCCACGCCGCGGGCGCGGTGCCCAAGAAGGTGATCGTGGTGCCGGGCCGGCTTGTCAACGTGGTGATATGAGAGCCCACCCCCGAAGCGCCTTCGGCCCCTCAAAGGGGCGCCACGGCCAAGCCCGTTTCGCGGTGGCCCGCGCACTGGCCGTCTGGGCAATGGCGCTTGCCTTGGCCGGTTGCGGCTTCAAGCTGCGGCAGGCTCCGCACTTCGTCTTCAGCACGATTTACATCGGAGCGGCGCCGAACTCCTCGTTCGGCAACGAACTCAAGCGTTCCATCGCGTCCAGCGACAGCGTGCGGGTGGTGGGTGAAGCGGCGCGCATGGATACCGCGCAAGTGGTGCTGGACGTGCTGGCCGACCAGCGCGAGAAGGTGGTGGTTGGCTTGAACGCTTCGGGGCAGGTGCGCGAATTCCAGCTGCGCACGCGCTTCAGGTTCAAGTTGCGCACGCCCCAGGGCAAGGAGCTGATCCCCGAAACCGAGCTGCTGCAGCAGCGCGACATCAGCTTCAACGAATCGGCGGTGCTGGCCAAGGAGTCCGAGGAAAACCTGTTGTACCGGGACATGCAGACCGACCTGGTGCAGCAGTTGATGCGCAGGCTCGCGGCCGTCAAGACGCTGTGAGGCCCGGCCCTGGCATGGAGCTCGATCGCGCGGACCTCACGCTGCTCGAGATGCTCCAGCGCGACGGGCGCACCACGATCCAGGCGCTCTCGGAAGAAATCCACCTGTCGGCGCGCGCCACGCTCAATCGCGTGCGCAAGCTCGAGGCCGCTGGCATGATCGAAGGCTATCGGGCCTTGATCAACCGGGCAGCGCTGGGCGAGCAGATTTCGGTTTTCGCCGAGATCGCCCTGAAGGACCAGCGCCAGGCGGTGGTGCAGCGCTTCGAGAAACGCATGGCCGCGACGCCCGAGGTCGTCGCGTGCTACGTGATCAGCGGCCGCTACGATTACCTGGTGCGCATCGCCTGCCCACACCTGGCGCACTACCATAAGCTCATCAGCGGCTGGCTCGACGACGCGCCGCTGGGGGTGGAAAAGATCGTCACCAACATCGAGCTGCAGACGATCAAGGAATTCGCCGGCTTCCCCTTGCCCAAACCGTCCGCGCGCAGGCTCTGAAGACGGGCATCCCGGCCTGCCGCCGCGCAAGGCGGGTCCTGAGGCACTTCCGTTTCGGAAGTGCGCAACCCGCATTCGTGCCATTGCCGCCGTGCGCGGCGGCTCGATTCACGCCCATGGCAGCACGGCCGGGCCTAGACTTTCCTCATTGACGAGGACCGAACATGGACGCCAAGACCACTACCACGACCCAGGATTTCATTGGGAAAGAGGCGCGCTACGGCGCCCGCAACTACCAGCCCGTACCGGTGGTGGTGGACCGCGCGCGCGACTGCCTGGTGTGGGACGTCGAGGGGCGCGAATACATCGACATGATGAGTGCGTATTCGGCCGTGAGCCACGGGCATCTGCATCCGCGCCTGGTCGCCGCCGCGCACCGCCAGCTCGAACGGGTGGCCGTCACCTCACGCGCCTACCACGGCACCACGCTCGGGCCCTTCCTTGAAAAGCTGTGCGCTCTGGCGGGCTTCGAGCGCGCGCTGCCGATGAATACCGGCGCCGAAGCAGTGGAGACCGCGATCAAGTGCGCGCGTCGCTGGGGCCACCGGATCAAGGGCATCCCCGAAGGCCAGGCCGAGATCCTGGTGGCGCGCGGCAACTTCCACGGCCGCACCAGCACCATCGTGGGCTTCTCCAGCGAGCCCGAATACCGCGCCGGCTTCGGGCCGTTCGCACCCGGCTTCGTGCATTTCGACTTCGGCGACATCGCAAGCGTCCGGGCCGCGACCAGCGCGCACACCTGTGCCGTGCTGGTCGAGCCGATCCAGGGCGAGGCCGGCGTGATCGTGCCGCCCGCCGGCTTCTTCGCGCAACTGCGCGAATGGTGCGACCGCAACAACATGCTGCTGGTCATCGACGAGGTGCAGGCCGGGCTGGGCCGCACCGGCCGCTGGTTCGCCTTCGAGCATGAGGGAATCCGGCCCGACGGCCTGGTCCTGGGCAAGGCCCTCGGCGGCGGCCTGCTGCCGGTCAGCGCCTTCCTGGCCGATGCGCGCGTGATGGACGTGTTCGATCCCGGCAGCCATGGCTCGACCTTCGGTGGCAATGCACTGGCCGCCGCGGTGGCGCTGGAGGCATTGCAGGTGATCGAGGACGAGAACCTCGTCGCGCGCAGCGCCGCGCTGGGCGACTACCTGATCGGGCGGCTGCGTGAAGTCGCCGCGGCGGCCCACCCCGTGATCCGTGCGGTGCGCGGACGCGGCCTGTGGGTGGGCGTGGACATCGACCCGGCGCATGCCTCGGCGCGGGAACTGGTCGAACGGATGGCCGCGCGCGGCGTGCTGTCCAAGGAAACCCACGAGACCGTGATCCGTTTCGCGCCGCCGCTGACCATCACCAAGGCGCTGATCGACCGGGCCGTGGAAATATTCCGCCGGACAGTGCTTGACAAAAGGCGGGAGCTCGCTATTAATTCCGTAGCGCCCGCCGCGGCAGCGGGCGTGGAGACCGCCAATGAGGCCAGCGACCGAGTGAAAGCCCAGGACAGCGCGCCCCAGCTCCTCATGAGCCCACCCGATTTCTTCGAGGTGGCCTACTCCATCAATCCCTGGATGAACCCCGAGCAATGGTCGCTCGACGCCAAGCGGCTGTCGCGCGATGCGCTGTCGGGATGGAACACGCTGCGCGCGACCTACGAGTCGTTGGGCGCCCGGGTGCTGGTCAAGCCCGCCGCCAAGGGCT
The DNA here is from genome assembly GCA_035559095.1 of Ramlibacter sp. GTDB lineage: Bacteria > Pseudomonadota > Gammaproteobacteria > Burkholderiales > Burkholderiaceae_C > Ramlibacter. Next base: position 419 of record DATMBW010000083.1, on the reverse strand, counting down.
GGCCCGACCTGGTGTTCACCGCCAATTGCGCCGTGGTGCTGGACGGCAAGGCGATCCTGGCGCGCTACCTCAAGTCCGAGCGGGCCGGCGAAGAGCTCCACGGCCAGCGCATGTTCGAGCAGCTCAAGGCGCGGGGCGAGATCGACGTGATCTACCGCACTCCCGAGGGCGTCTATTTCGAAGGCGCCGGCGATGCCATCTATGACCCGCTGCGCCGCCTGATGTGGATGGGGTACGGACAGCGTTCCAGCCGCTGCGCGCACCACACGGTGGAACAGGTGTTCGGCATTCCGACGCTCTCGCTGGAGCTGGTCGATCCGCACTATTACCACCTGGACACGGCGTTTTGCCTGCTGTCGGACGGGGAGATCCTGTACCACCCGGCCGCGTTCACCGACGAGGGCCGCGACCAGATCCGG
>DATMBW010000082.1:0-5075 GCA_035559095.1 Ramlibacter sp. | reverse complement strand
CGTCGGCATGAACCGCAACGACGCGGGCAAGCTCTGCGGCGACGTCGATTTCGAAGGCGTGAGCGAAGTCGCCGGCTGGATCACGCCCGTGCCTGGCGGCGACGGCCCCATGACCCGCGCGATGCTGCTGGTCAATACGCTGGAAGCGGCGGAACGCGCCGCTGCTTAAGCTGACTTTGTCATGCCGGGCTTGACCCGGCATCCAGGTTAGGGGCGCGCTGTCGGATGCGTTCTTGAGAGCCCTTACGGCCCTTGTAACCCGCGGGACTGCCGCAAAATGTGTGGGATGAGCAATCCCCTTCTCGACTTCACCGACCTTCCCCTCTTCGACCAGGTCCAGCCGCCGCACGTGGCGCCCGCCGTGGACAGCCTGCTGGCTGCGGCCGACAAGGCGCTGGAGACAGTCACGCAGCCCGGATTTCCCAGCCGCTGGGAAGACATCGCCAAGGTCCTCGACACCGCCACCGAAGCGCTGGGCCGCGCCTGGGGCGTGGTCAGCCATCTCAACGGCGTGGCCGATACGCCGGAACTGCGCGCCGCCTACAACGAGGCCTTGCCCAGGGTCACGGATTTCTGGACCCGGCTGGGTTCGGACGAGCGCCTGTATGCGAAGTACAAGGCCATCGACCCCGCCACGCTCAACACCGAGCAGCGCCAGGCCCACAAGAACGCCATCCGCAATTTCGTGCTGGGCGGCGCGGAACTCACCGGCGCGGCGCGCGAACGCTTTGCCGCAATCCAGGAACGGCAGGCCGAGCTGGCCCAGAAATTCAGCGAACACGCGCTGGACGCCACGGATGCGTTCGCCTACTACGCCGGCGAGGGCGAGCTGGCCGGTGTGCCGGACGACGTGATCCAGGCCGCGCGCGCGGCCGCCCAGGCCGACGGCAAGGAAGGCTGCAAACTCACGCTCAAGATGCCGAGTTACCTGCCGGTGATGCAGTTCGCCCACAGCGGCGCGCTGCGCGAACGCATGTACCGCGCGTATGTGACCCGCGCCAGCGACCAGGGCGATCCGAAGTTCGACAACAGCGATCTGATCCGCGAAATCCTCGCGCTGCGCCAGGAAGAGGCGGGGCTGTTGGGTTACCCCAACTTCGGCGAAGTATCGCTGGTGCCCAAGATGGCCAGCTCACCGCAGCAGGTCATCGATTTCCTGCGCGACCTCGCCCGCAGGGCCCGGCCCTTCGCGGAAAAAGACGTGGCCGACATGCGCGCGTTCGCCGCCTCCCGGCTTGGCATCGCCGATCCGCAGGCCTGGGACTGGCCGTACATCGGAGAAAGGCTCAAGGAAGAGCGCTATGCCTTCAGCGAGCAGGAGGTCAAGCAATACTTCACCGCGCCCAAGGTGCTGGCGGGCCTGTTCAAGATCGTCGAGACGCTGTTTGAAGTGACGATCCGGCGCGACGTGGCGCCGGTGTGGAACCCCGGCGTCGAGTTCTACCGGATCGAGCGCGAACGGCGCGAGGGCGAGCGCGTGACCACCGAACTGGTGGGCCAGTTCTACCTGGACCCCGCGGCGCGCACCGGCAAGCGCGGAGGCGCCTGGATGGACGACGTTCGCGCGCGCTGGCTGCGCCCCGATACGGGCCGGCTGCAAACGCCGGTCGCGCACCTGGTCTGCAATTTCGCCGAGGGCGTCGAGGGCAAGCCGCCGCTGCTGACGCATGACGACGTCATCACCTTGTTCCACGAATCCGGCCACGGCCTGCATCACATGCTGACCCAGGTCAACGAGCACGACGTCTCGGGCATCAGCGGCGTGGAATGGGATGCGGTGGAACTGCCCAGCCAGTTCATGGAGAACTTCTGTTGGGAGTGGAATGTGCTGCGGCACATGACGGCCCACGTGGACACCGGCGCCGCGCTGCCGCGCGAGCTGTTCGACAAGATGCTGGCCGCGAAGAACTTCCAGAGCGGCTTGCAGACGCTGCGCCAGATCGAGTTCGCGCTGTTCGACATGCTGCTGCACACGGGGCACGACCCGGCGCAGGACTTCATGCCCCTGCTGACCAAGGTGCGCGACGAAGTCGCGGTGATCCAGCCGCCGGCGTTCAGCCGCTCGATGCATACATTCAGTCACATTTTCGCGGGAGGTTATGCCGCAGGCTATTACAGCTACAAGTGGGCCGAGGTCCTCAGCGCGGATGCCTATGCGGCGTTCGAGGAGACCACGGGAAAAGACGGCTTGCCGAGTATTGAAACCGGGCGAAAATACCGGCAGGCCATTCTCGAGACCGGCGGCAGCCGGCCGGCGATCGAGTCGTTCAGGGCGTTCCGGGGCCGCGATCCCTCTCTGGACGCCTTGCTGCGTCACCAGGGCATGGCCTGACTAAATACCACTGTGGGAGCTCACAAAGATGTTTTTTGACCGCCCCTTGCTCGCCATCACCGGCCTCGCGGGAGTGCTGGCCATGGCCGGTTTCTCCGGCAGCGATGCAAATGCGCAACAGATTTACCGTATCGTCGGCCAGGACGGGCGCGTCACGTTTTCCGACAAGGCTCCGCTGGATGCCAATGCGCGCGTGGGCACCGCCACCGCGATCCCCATGCCCAGCGCCGGACCGGAGAACAGCGCCCTGCCCTTCGAGTTGCGCCAGGCGGCCAGCCGCTACCCAGTCACGCTGTACACGGGACCGGGCTGCGCTCCCTGCGTCACGGGCCGGGCGCTGCTGTCGGAGCGGGGGATTCCGTTCACCGAGAGAACGGTGACGACCAACGAGGATATCGACGCACTGAAGCGGCTGGCGGGCGCTCCCTCGCTGCCGTTCCTCACGATCGGCGGGCAGCAGCTCAAGGGGTTTTCGGAGATCGAATGGGTCCAGTTCCTGGACGCCGCTGGTTACCCGAAGACTTCCCAACTGCCTTCGAGCTATACGCCGCCGCCGGCCACGGCTCTGGTGACGGCGCAGCAGCCCCAGGCGCCGGTTCGACCCGCGCCGCAGCCACCGCGCGCGGCGGCTGCGCAGCCGGCGCCGGCCGAGAACCCGGCCGGCATCCGCTTCTGATCAGAACACCAGCGTCTTGACGCCGCCGGGTGTGCCCAGCAGGCACACCGCGGCTTTCTGGTGCGCGAACACGCCGACGGTGACCACGCCGGGCCACTGGTTGACTTCGCTTTCGAAGCGCAGCGGATCGGCGATCGCAAGGCCGGTGACGTCGAGGATGTGCTGGCCGTTGTCGGTGACCAGCGGCTGGCCGTCCCGCAGGCGGACTGCCGCCGTCGCGCCCATCGCCGCGAACTGCCGCACCAGCCGCTGCGTGGCCATGGGAATGACTTCCACCGGCACCGGAAAGCGGCCCAGCACCTGCACCTGTTTCGATTCGTCGGCGATGCACACGAACCGCTTCGACTGGGCGGCGACGATCTTCTCGCGGGTGAGCGCGGCTCCGCCGCCCTTGATCATGCAGCCGCGGCCGTCGATCTCGTCGGCACCGTCGATGTAAACCGAAATGTCGGCGACCTCGTTGGCGTCGAACACGGCGATGCCCAGGGTCCGCAGACGTTCCGTGGACGCATTGGAACTCGACACCGCCCCCGGGATGCGATCCTTCATCGTTGCCAGCGCGTCGATGAACTTGTTGACCGTGGAGCCCGTGCCGACACCCACGATCTCCCCCGGCACGACGTATTGCAGGGCCGCCTGGCCCACCAGTGTTTTCAGTTCATCCTGGGTCACGGCGACAATCCTGGGGTTTGTTGACTTGCCGGAATTATCCATGTCATTGCTGCCCTATTGGCTTGCGCGCCCCGTCCTGTTCGGTCTCGACCCCGAAACCGCGCATGAACTGACCATGATTTCGCTGGCGCGGCTGCAGCGCACGCCGCTGGAATGGGCCTACAGCAACAGTCTGGTCGACGACCCGGTCGTCCTCGCCGGGCTGACCTTTCCCAACCGTGTCGGCCTCGCCGCGGGCCTGGACAAGAACGCCCGCTGCATCGACGGCCTGGGCGCGATGGGCTTCGGTTCGGTCGAGGTCGGCACCGTGACGCCCAAGCCGCAGCCAGGCAACCCCAAGCCCAGGATGTTCCGGCTGCCGCAGGCCAGTGCGCTGATCAACCGGCTGGGCTTCAACAACGACGGCCTGGAGGCGTTCATCGCGAACGTGAAGCGTTCCTCGTTCCGCCAGAAAGGCCGCATCCTGGGGCTGAACATCGGCAAGAACGCCTCAACGCCGATCGAGAATGCCGCGAGCGATTACCTGGTCTGCCTGGAGGGCGTGTACCCCCATGCCGACTACGTGACCGTCAACATTTCCAGCCCGAACACCAGCAACTTGCGCGCGCTTCAGTCCGACGAAGCGCTGGAGAACCTGCTGGGCGCGATCGCCCAGCGGCGCGAGGCATTGGCCCACCGGCACGCGCGGCGCGTTCCGATCTTCGTGAAGATCGCGCCCGATCTGGACCAGGCGCAAGTCGACGTGATCGCGGCCGCGCTCAAGCGTCATGGCATCGACGGCGTGGTCGCCACCAATACCACCACCAGCCGCGATGCGGTCGCCGGCCTGCCGCATGCGCGGGAGGCGGGCGGCTTGAGCGGCGCGCCGCTGCTGGCGGCGAGCAACCGCGTGATCCGCCAGTTGCGCTCGGCGCTGGGCAACGGCTTTCCCATCATCGGCGTGGGGGGCGTGATGAGTGCGCAGGATGCGGTGAGCAAGATCCGCGCGGGCGCCGACGTGGTCCAGATCTACACCGGGCTGATCTACCACGGCCCGCAGCTCGTGAGCGACGCCGCGCGCGCCATCAAGCGGATGTCCGAGCGCGCTCAGAAGGCATAGGTGCCGGACAGCGTGAGCACGTAGCTGCGTCCGGGCGCCGGCTCGAAGAACCGGCCGTTTCCCTCATTGACGATCACCGAGCCGGCATAGTGGCGGTCCAGCACGTTGTCCACGCGCGCGTGGGCCGACAGGGCCCAGCCCCGCAGGTCGAAGACATAGCCCGCGTGCAGCGCCAGCGTCGTGAACGGCGGCGCGGAGTCGCTGTTGGCGTCGTTCACGTAGACCCGGCTGGAGCGGCGAAGCTCGGCGCCGGCGCGCCAGCCGCGCGCCGGCTGCCAGGCGAGTTCGGCGGCTGA
>DATMBW010000081.1:0-13643 GCA_035559095.1 Ramlibacter sp. | reverse complement strand
GCCGGCGCGTTCGCCCTTTCCGTCCTGCTCTATCACCAGCTCCCTCCCGCGTGGTTGCGTCTTGGCGGGTTGGCCCTGTTTGTCGACAACATCATCGCCGGATTCCACTGGTACAGCCCCATTTCGTACACCGAGCACCTGTGGACCATCTCGCTCGAAGAGCAGTTCTATCTCGTTCTTCCGCTGCTGCTGGGCGGGTGGCTGGTGGCGCGCACCCGTCTGTTACGCAGCCTGGCCATCTGCTGGTTGCTGTTCGTTGGATTTCGCATCGCCGCCGTGCTGTCCCAGGCGTCCCACCCGCTGATATGGACCTCGGTGTTCAGCGCCGATTCGCTGCTCCTGGGAACCTTGTTCGGCGCGCTGCGGCCGATACCACCCTCGAGTGTTTTCGTGCGGCTGATGATTGTCGCCGGCGGCGCCGTCGCGCTTTTTTCCGGCGCCCTCCTGCCTCCGCTCGCGCACGCGGGCGCCCATCAGGTCATCGTCTATTCATTCATCGCGGTCGGTGCCGCGGCGTTGACCTCCGCGGCCCTGCACGAGCGATGGCTTGCGTTCCTGACCGCGCGTCCGCTGCGATACCTCGGAAAGATCTCGTATGGACTGTATGTCTTCCACCTGCTGGGTATCGCCCTCGCCAAGCTGGCGCCCTGGCCGGTCTCCACCTCCTGGTGGGTCGAAGCCTTGACCGCCTTTGCCGCCACGCTCGCGCTTTCGGTGGTTTCCTACGAGCTGTTCGAGCGGCAATTTCTCAAGTTGAAGCAGCGCTTCGAGACGGTTCGTTCGCGCCCGGTCTAGCCGCTTTCAAGCCTGGAACGGCACCACCAGCTGGCGCTGCTCGCCCAGCCCGTCGATGCCCAAGGTCATGACGTCGCCTTTGCGCAGGTAGGTGGGCGGTTTCATCCCCAGGCCGACGCCGGGCGGCGTGCCGGTGGTGATCACATCCCCGGGCAGCAGGGTCATGAAGTGGCTGACGTAGCTCACCAGCTTGGCCACGTCGAAAATCATCGTGCGGGTGTTGCCGGTCTGCATGCGTTTGCCGTTCACGTCCAGCCACATGCCCAGGCGCTGGACGTTCTCGATCTCATCGGTCGTCACCAGCCAGGGGCCGATCGGGCCGAAGGTGTCGCAGCCTTTGCCCTTGTCCCATTGCGGGCCGCGCTCCAGCTGGTATTCCCGCTCGCTCACGTCATTGATCAGGCAGTAGCCTGCGACGTGGGCCAGCGCGTTCTTTTTCGGGACGTAGCGGGCCCGGGTGCCGATCACGACGCCCAGTTCCACCTCCCAGTCGGTCTTGACCGACGCGCGCGGGAGCATGACCGGATCGTTCGGGCCCTGTATGCAGCTGGTCGCCTTCATGAACACCACCGGCTCCTTGGGAATCGGCACGCCCGACTCGGCCGCGTGGTCGGCATAGTTCAGGCCGATCGCGATGAACTTGCCGACCTGCGCCACCGGGCAGCCGAAACGCGGCGCACCTCGGACCACGGGCAGCCGGGCGGGATTGGCCTTGCGGATGCGCGTCAGCCCGACGGCGCCAAGCTGGGCCGGGCCGATGTCGGGGACCACGCCGCTCAGGTCACGCAGGCGGCCGTCGAGATCGATCAGTCCTGGTTTTTCCTTGCCGGGATTGCCATAGCGAACGAGCTTCATGGTTTGTTCCTTTTCGTTGTTTCTGTTTCTCTTGGCCCGTTGGGATGGGGTCTTCCAGTCAGTTGGCCAGCCCGGCCGCCCCGCCGGTCACGACCGCGTGGCGCTCCTTGAAAAATCGAGCTGGTTCATATGGTGATGCCGCCGTCCACCGCGTATGCCTGGCCGGTCACGAAAAGCGATTCGTCGCTGGCCAGGAACACCACCAGCGGCGCGATCTCATGCGCTTGCGCCAGGCGTCCCATCGGTTGCCGGGCAATGAAATTCCTGCGCGCGGCTTGCGGGTCGGCGTTGGCGTTGATGCGGTCCTGCAATGACGGAGTGTCCACCGTGCCGGGGCAGATCGCATTGCAGCGGATGCCGTTCGCCACGAAATCGGCGGCCACGCTCTTTGTCAGGCCGATCACCGCGGCCTTGGTAGTGCCGTAAATGAAGCGGTTGGGCAGGCCCTTGATGCTGCTGCACACGCTGGCCATGTTGATGATGCTGCCGCGCCCGGCGGCGAGCATTTTCGGCAACGCCGCCTGGATCGCCCAGAATTGGGAGCGCACATTCAGGTTCAAGGCGAAGTCCCATTCCTCGTCGCTTGCCTGCAAGGCCGTGCCGTTGTGCACGAAGCCGGCGCAGTTGAACAGCACGTCCAGCGCCGGCAGGCTGGAAACGAGACGATCGATGGCGGCCTTGTCCAGCACGTCGAGAGCGGCGGCGCGCACGCCCGGGACGCCCTCATAGCTTGCCAGCAAGGCGGGGGCCACGTCCGTGGCCCAGACCTCGGCGCCCTCGGCGGCCAGCGCCAGCACACTGGCGCGCCCGATCCCTTGCCCCGCGGCGGTCACCAGCGCGGTCTTTCCTTCGAGTCTCATGGCTTCTCCAGGTGTCGCCGCGGTGCGCGGCTTTCAGGGTTTTGCCCGATGGCGCGGGCCACTTTTCCCACCACATTAATTGGTCTTACCACTTGTCCAATTCTAGCGAACCCTTGAGCTTTCGGGCATGCCGCTGCAAACCGTTGAACCGCAACGCCTGTACCGGCAGATCGCCGAACAGCTGCGCACGCTGATGACCGCTGGCGAGTTCACGCCGGGCAGCCGCCTGCCGGCCGAACGCGACCTGGCCAGGCAGCTTGGCGTGAGCCGGCCCTCGGTGCGCGAAGCGCTGATCGCCCTCGAGGTGGAAGGTTGGGTCGAGGTGCGCACGGGCTCCGGTGTCTATGTGCTGGAGCGGCGGGGCCGGCCCCGAAGTGAAGACAGGAAAGTGCCGCCCGGCGAATGGGGGCCGCTCGAGTTGATCCGCGCGCGCCGCGTGATCGAAGGCGAGATCGCCTCGCTTGCCGCCACGCAGGCCAAGCGAAAGCACATCCAGGCCATCCGCGACGCCATCGTCTTCATGCAGCAGGATGCCGACCGCGGCGTCGCGCCGCTGGCCGGCGATCGCGCCTTTCACACCGCGGTGGCGGACGCGTGCGGCAACGTGGTGCTCCTCGAAACCGTGCAGACCTTCTGGGATGCGCGGCACGGGCCGCTGTTCGAGCGGCTGGGCGACTATTTCGAGACCGTGCCATCCTGGCGCATGGCGATCGCCGAGCACAAGGCCGTGCTTGAGGCGATCCAGGCCCGCGACGCACAGGGCGCGCGCGCGGCCATGCAGACTCACCTGGACAAGTCCCATGCCCGATTCAGCGCGAGCTGGCGCCGCGCCAACAGTTCCTGACTGCCCAGCAAGACCAACCCCTAGGAGCCTCCAAATGAAAAAACGTTTTGCCATCAAACTGATTGCCGCCTGCACCCTGCTGACCGGGGCCATGGGCGGCTTCGGGCTGGCTCAGGCCCAGACCAAGCTGAAATGGGCCCACGTGTACGAAACGTCGGAGCCTTACCACAAGTGGTCGGTGTGGGCCGGCGAGGAGTTCAAGAAGCGCACCAACGGCAAGTACGAAATCACCGTGTTCCCCGCTTCCAGCCTGGGCAAGGAGAGCGACATCAACCAGGGCCTGCAGCTGGGCACGGTGGACATCATTCTCTCGGGTGCTTCCTTCTCCTCCAATTCGTTCCCGCGCCTGGCTGTGAGCTATTACCCGTTCACCTTCCGGGACGCCGACCACGTCATCAAGTACGGCAAGAGCGACGTCTTCAAGGAATTGGCCGAGGGCTACAAGAAGTCCACCGGCAACACCATCACAGCCTTGACCTACTATGGTGCGCGCCACGCGACCAGCAACAAGCTGTTCAGGAACTGCGACGAAATGAAGGGGCTCAAGATGCGGGTGCCCGATTCGCCGGCCTACACCGCGCTGCCGCGTGCCTGCGGCGCCAACCCCACGCCCATCGCCTTCGCCGAGGTCTACCTCGCCCTGCAAAACGGCACCGTGGACGCGCAGGAGAACCCGCTGCCCACCATCGAGGCCAAGAAGTTCTACGAGGTGCAGAAGAACATCATCCTCACCGGCCACATCGCCGACGCGCTGCTCACGATCGTGTCGCCCGGCCTGATGTCCAAGCTGACGCCGGCCGAGCAGAAGCTGCTGGCCGACATCACGCAGGAAGCCGCCGAGAAGGCGACCATCGACATCCGCAAGCGCGAAGGCGAGCTGGTCGACGAATTCAAGAAGAAGGGCATCAATGTGGTCACGGTGGATCGCAACGACTTCCAGCAGCGTGTGCTCAAGGCGATCTCCTTCGAATCCATGAAGCTGGACAAGAAGGACTGGGACCGCATCATCGCCATCAAGTAATGGCAACAATCGACGATCTCCCCCAGGTGATGGGTGCGGACGGGGAGTTCCACGCCCAGGACGAGGCGGTGGACCTCTCCGGCACCGCGCCGGAGGCCTGGGTGGCCCTGGGCTTCTTCTGGACGCTGGGGGCCACCGTCTTCTACCAGTTCTTCACCCGGTACGTGATGAACGATTCGGCTTCCTGGACCGAGGAGATCGCCCGCTACCTGCTGATCGCCACCGTGTTCACGGGCGCCACCATCGGCGTGGTGAAGAACAACCACATCCAGGTGGATTTTTTCTACCGATATATGCCGCCGGGCCTGAGCCGGGCAATGGCCACGGCGGTCGACCTGATGCGCATCGCCTTCTTCGGGGCCGCCGTTGTCCTGACACTGATGATGATGCTCAAGCTGGGCAGCAACTCTCGCATGACGATGGTCGACCTGCCGATGAACTGGGTCTATGGTGTCTGCCTGCTGGGTTTCGCCGCGATGGCGCTGCGCTCGATCCAGGTGGCCTGGATCCATCACCGGCGCGGCTACAGCGTGCTGGAACGTCCCGAATCGCACATGCAGGACCGGTAACGCCCTGCACGCCGACAAAGACAGACAACAGGAACCGCTCCACATGCTCAAGATCATTTTCCTGTTTCTCATGAGCAGCGGCATCCCGGTGGCCATCGCCATGGCCGGCTCGGTGCTGGCCTACATCCTGTGGAGCGGCAACCTCCCCGCGTTCGTCGTCATCCACCGGATGGTCAGCGGCATCGACAGTTTTCCGCTGCTGGCGGTGCCCTTCTTCATCCTGGCCGGCAACCTGATGAACAACGCCGGCATCACCAACCGCATCTACAACTATGCGCTGGCGCTGGTGGGCTGGCTCAAAGGCGGCCTGGGCCACGTGAACGTGGTCGGCTCCGTGGTGTTCGCCGGCATGAGCGGAACGGCCATCGCCGATGCGGCCGGCCTGGGCACGATCGAGATCAAGGCCATGAAGGACCATGGCTACAGCTCCGAGTTCGCGGTCGGCGTGACGGCGGGCTCGGCCACGCTGGGCCCCATCATCCCCCCCAGCCTGCCCTTCGTGATCTACGGAATGATGGCCAACGTGAGCGTGGGCGCGCTGTTCCTCGCGGGCATCCTGCCGGGCATGCTGATGGCAATCCTGATGATGCTCACGGTCGCCTACTTCGCGCACAGGAACGGCTGGGGCTCGGACATCAAGTTCGAGTGGCCGCGCGTGATCAAGGCACTGGCCGAGACGCTGGTGGTGGTCGGCTGGCCGGTCGCGATGTGGCTGTTGATCGTCAAGGCCGGGCTTGCGCCCCAGGCGACCGTCGCCGCAGGGCTGGTGATTCTCTTTGCTGCCGACAAGTTCTTCAGCTTCCAGGCCGTGCTGCCCATCATGACGCCGGTCCTGCTGATCGGCGGCATGACCACCGGCATCTTCACGCCCACCGAAGGCGCCATTGCCGCCTGCCTCTGGTCGATGATCCTGGGCTTCGCCTGGTATGGCACGCTCAGCTGGAAGATGTTCGTCAAGGTCTGCCTGGATACCGTGGAAACCACGGCGACCGTGCTGTTCATCGTAGCCGCCGCCAGCATCTTCGGCTGGATGCTTACCGCCACGGGGGTCACGGCAGACATCGCCGCCTGGGTTCTGGCGTTCACGAAGGAACCATGGGTGTTCCTGCTGCTGGCCAACCTGCTGATGCTGTTCGTCGGCTGCTTCCTGGAGCCCACGGCGGCAATCACGATCCTGGTGCCGATCCTGATCCCGATCTGCCAGCGGCTGGGCATCGACCTGGTGCACTTCGGCCTGGTCATGGTGCTCAACCTGATGATCGGCCTGCTGCATCCGCCGATGGGCATGGTGCTGTTCGTGCTGGCGCGCGTCGCGAAGCTTTCGGTGGAGCGGACCACGATGGCGATCCTGCCCTGGCTGGTGCCCTTGCTCGCATCGCTGGCGATCATCACCTACTTCCCGAAAGTGGTGATGTGGCTGCCCAAGATGTTTTTCTGAGATTTTGTGGACAGATCAAATCCTGAGACCTTGTGAGCGATTTGCTCTGTCCTCAACTGATTAGAGGTTGCTCATGACTCCTTTCATCCGACTCCATCCCCAAGACGACGTCCTGATCGCCCGAGCCCAGCTCGTCGGCGGCACCAAGGTCGAAAACGTCGTCATCAAGGGCCTGATCCCCGCGGGCCACAAAGTCGCCACCCGCGCCATCGCTGCGGGCGAACCGGTACGCCGCTACAACCAGATCATCGGCTTCGCCAGCAAGCCGATCGCCGCCGGCGAGCATGTGCACACGCACAACCTCGTCATGGGCGATTTCGAGCGCGACTATGCGTTCGGCGCCGACGTGAAGCCGGTGCCGACGCGGCGCGAAACCACCTTCATGGGCATCAAACGTGCCGACGGCCGCGTGGCCACCCGCAACTACATCGGGATCCTGTCCAGCGTGAACTGTTCCGCGACGGCCGCCCGCGCCATCGCCGACTGCTTCTCGCGGCAGAACCACCCCGGGGCGTTGGCCGACTTTCGCAACGTCGACGGCGTGGTCGCCCTCACGCATGGCACCGGCTGCGGCATGGCCACCGAAGGCCTGGGCATGCAGATCCTGGAGCGCACGCTGGCCGGATACGCCACGCACGCCAACTTCTGGGGCGTGCTGGTGGTGGGGCTGGGCTGCGAGGCCAACCAGATCAACGCCTGGCTGGCGCACAGTTCCCTGCGTGAAGGCGACACGCTCAAGGTCTTCAACATCCAGGACACGGGTGGGACCCGCCAGACCGTCGAGAAGGGCATCGCGCTGGTGAGGGAAATGCTGCCCCGTGCCAACGCAGTGAAGCGCGAGCCGTGCAGCGCATCGCACATCACCATCGGGCTGCAATGCGGCGGCTCGGACGGCTATTCGGGCATCAGCGCCAACCCGGCCCTCGGCGCCGCCGTTGACCTGCTGGTGGCGCACGGCGGCACGGCGATCTTGTCCGAGACGCCCGAGATCTACGGTGCCGAGCACCTGTTGACGCGCCGCGCCACCCGGCGCGAAGTCGGCGAAAAGCTCATCCAGCGGATCAAGTGGTGGGAACACTACACCAAGGTCAACGAGGGCGAGATGAACAACAATCCCTCGCCGGGCAACAAGGCGGGGGGCCTGACCACGATCCTGGAAAAATCGCTGGGCGCCGTGGCGAAGGGCGGCACCACGAACCTGCAGGCCGTGTACGAATACGCGGAGCCCGTGAAGGATCATGGATTCGTCTATATGGACACGCCCGGCTACGACCCGGTGAGCGCGACCGGCCAGGTGGCGGGCGGCGCCAACATGATCTGCTTCACCACCGGCCGAGGTTCGGCCTATGGCTGCGCCCCGTCGCCTTCGCTCAAGCTGGCAACCAACAGCGCGCTGTGGCAGCGTCAGGAAGAAGACATGGACATCAACTGCGGCGAGATCATCGACGGCAAAGCGTCGATCCAGGAGATGGGCCAGCGCATCTTCGAGCTGGTGCTGGCGACCGCTTCGGGCGAGCTGTCCAAGAGCGAAAAGCACGGCTACGGCCAGAACGAATTCGTGCCTTGGCAGGTCGGCGCGGTGATGTAGATGGCGCTGTCATCCCGGGCGTGACCCGGGATCCATGTCGGCGCCGGCGCGTTTCGACCGAAGCGGCATGGATTGCGGGTGCTGAAACCCCGGACTCGATCCGGGGCCGCAATGACAGTCAAGGAACACGGAGCACTTTGATGTCGAAGAATTTCTCAGCCGCCGCACTGCGAACGCAGGTCGCCGGCATTATTGCAGCCGCCGGCAGCAGCGCCCAAGAGGCGCGCACCGTGGCCGACAACCTGGTGCTGGCCAACCTGAGCGGGCACGATTCGCATGGGGTGGGCATGATCCCGCGCTATGTCGACGCCGTGCTCGAGGGCGGGCTCAAACCCAACGCCGGCATCAAGGTCAACCTCGACGCCGGCACCTTGATCGCGCTCGACGGCCAGCGCGGCTACGGCCAGGTGCTGGGAGAGCAAGCCATGGCCCTGGGCATGGCGCGCGCCAAGGAACTGGGCAGCTGCATCATGACGCTGGCCGATGCACATCACCTGGGCCGCATCGGACACTTCGCGGAAATCGCGACCGCGGGCGGGCTGGTCGCGATCCACTTCGTGAATGTCTTGTCGCGGCCCGTCGTCGCGCCGTGGGGCGGCGCCGATGGGCGCTTTGGCACCAACCCCTGCTGTATCGGCATTCCGCTGAAGGGGCGCGAACCGTTCATGCTGGACTTCGCCACCAGCCGTGTCGCGCAGGGCAAGATGCGCGTCGCCCATAACGAGGGACGGCGCGTCGAGCCGGGTTACCTGATCGACGAGCGCGGGCAGCCGACCACGGATCCGGGCGTTGTCGTGGTGCCGCAGCCGGGCGGCTTGCTGGGAGCGCTGATGCCCTTCGGCGAACACAAGGGCTACGGCATGGCGGTCGCGTGCGAGTTGCTGGGTGGCGCGTTGACCGGCAGCGGCACCTGGCATCGCCAGCCCGACATGGCCCGGTCGGTGGTCAACGGGATGCTCACCATCCTGATCGACCCCGGGAAACTGGGCACGCAGGCCCGATTCGAAGAGGAAGCCCTGGCGTTCGTCGACTGGCTCATGCAAAGCCCGGCCGCGCCGGGATTTGACCACGTGCGCACGGCGGGCGAGCCCGAGCGCGAGGCCCGGGCGCAACGCGAACGCGCGGGCATCGCGATCGACGACCAGACCTGGGCCGAAATCGTGGCGGCGGGGGCAAAGGTGGGCTTCACGGTTGATCCGGTATCCAGCGCCGATTGAAATACCGAATGCGGACGGTTGGTATTCAGTCGATCGGCAACACCGGAATCGCGCGCACCACGTCGCCCGCCACGGGAAAGATGCGGTCGCCCGCGCGTGGTTCGATGCGGTGCATGCCGGTGAAGCGGCCGAAGGCCGGCAGCACGCCCACCGCCTGCTCGGGCAATTCGCCCGAATCGTCGCCGAACCAGAAGCACGGCAGGCGAAGCCGCTCGAAAGCGCGGCCGCCTACGCTGATGCACGGGTGCCAGTGGCCGGCCAGCACATAAGCTCCCGCAATGGCGCGCGGATGGTGGCAGAGCGCGAACGGTCCCCGCTGCAGCGGCTCGTCAACCACGCGGATGCCCAGGCTGGCCGGCGGGTCGCCGGCGCGGTCGTCGTGGTTGCCGCGCACCAGCGTCAGTTCGAGGCCGGCGTGGCCGGCTCTCCACCGTTCCAGTGCCTCGAGCGTCCCCGCCGCTCGGGATAGCCGCGAGTGCAGGAAGTCCCCGAGAAAGACAACGCGCCGGGCCTTGGTCGCCGCGACCGCCGCCGAAAGCCCGTCCAGCGTTTCGCCGGTGGTGCCGCTGGGTACGGGCACGCCGAGCTTGCGAAAACTCACGGCCTTGCCGAAATGGACATCGGCAACCAGCAAGGTCTCGTCGGCCGACAGCAGGGCCGCTCCGCTGGGATGCAGGACGACGTCGGCATCGGCGACGCGGATACGGAGCATGGGATTCGAAAGAGGAGCTTTGGCCCGGGGCTGCGCGCTAGGGTCTGGAAGGCAGTTCCTGGCCGGCCTCCCACCCCTCGTCCCTAGCCCCTGTTCCCTAAAGCATTCGCGCCAGGCTGGCTTCCAGGTGCTCCGAGGGCGGGCGCTTGAAGCCGGAGCGTGCGAAACGCTGCAACCGCCCGACCACGAAAGCGGTGAGCATGGAGGCGCGCACTTGCGCATCCAGGCTGGGCGTGGCCGACCCATCGGCTTCCGCGGCGCTGCGCAGGCTTTGCTTGATCGTGGACTCGATCTTGTCGAAGAACTGGTTCATGCGCTGCTGCAGCCGCTCGTTCTCGAACACCAGCGCGTCGCCCACCATCACACGTGTCATGCCGGGGTTCTTCTCGGCGAACTGCAGCAGCATCGCCACCGTCTTGGCCGCTTGCGGGCTCCCGGCCGGTTCGCGCTCGCCGATCTGGTTGACCAGCGTGAACACGCTTTGCTCGATGAATTCGATCAGGCCTTCGAACATCTGGGCCTTGCTGGCGAAGTGGCGGTACAGAGCCGCTTCACTCACGTCCAGCCGGGCCGCCAGTGCGGCCGTCGTGATGCGTTCGGCGCCTGGCTGCTCGAGCATGGTCGCCAGCGCCTGCAGGATTTGCACCCGCCGTTCGCCGGGCTTCGGTCGCTTGCGGGGCGGGGCCGCCGCTTCCTGGGCGACCGGGGAATCAGGGCTGCTGAGTTCGGCGTCGGGCATGGGTTTCAAAATGTGTGTTTGTGATTCTCGCACAGCCGCCCCTAGGGTTTCCGCCTAGCGGTTTGCGCCTTGCGTGGGCTGGGCGCCAAGTGCGCGCTTACCCCCGAGGAGCAGCGAAACCTTCAGACCGGCCCCACCGGCGCCGGTCTGCAATTCAAGGTGGCTGTGGTGCACGCGCGCGATCTCGTCTGCGATTGCCAGTCCCAGGCCATTGCCCTCGCCTTGCGTGCCGCGCACGCGGTAGAAGCGTTCCAGCACGTGCAGCCGCTCGGACGGCGCCACCCCGGGTCCGTCGTCTTCCACTTCCAGGAAAGCGCCGCCTTCACGCAGGCCGCAGCGGATCGTGACCGTGCCGCCTTCCGGTGTGTACTTCACCGCGTTGTCCACGAGATTGCCCAGCAGCTCGCGCAACAGCCATTCATGGCCCATCACCCGCGCCGCGTGGGCGTCCAGGCCCAGGTCGATGCGCTTGGCGGTGGCCGCGTCGAGGTGCGCTTCCAGAATGGCCTCGCACAATTCCCTCAAGTCGACGCGCTGCATCGGCTGGCCCTGCATGGCGCGAGCGTCCGCCCTGGACAAGGCCAGCAACTGGTTGGCCAGCTGCGAAGTGCGCCGCGTCGCGCCGCGCAGCTTGTTCACCTGGTCGGCGCGCAGCCGCACGGTGCCATCCGCCTCGTTCGACGCATTGGCGGCCTGGGCCCAGGCTTCCACCTGCGCCTGCAGGCCGGCCAGAGGCGTGCGCAACTGGTGCGCCGCATCGGCGATGAATCGGCGCTGGCTCTCCGCCTGCGCGTTGACCAGGCCGAACAGGCGATTCAGCGAGTTCACCAGGGGCCGCACCTCCTCGGGAGACGCACTCTCGTCGATCGCGCTGAGGTCGCGCGGCGAACGGTGTTCCACCGCTTCCTTCAGTTCCAGCAATGGCTTGAGGGCGCGCTCTACCGCCCAGCCCACGGCAAAGGCGGCGGCGGCCAGCAGCATCAGGTTGGGCAGCAGGGCCTTGAGAAGCACGGAGCGCGCCCACTGCTGGCGCGGATCGGAGCCGTCGGCCAGCACGACGACCACTTCGCCCAGCACCGTCTGCTGGCGCTGCCGCACGATGCGCCAGGTGACGCCCAGGTTCTCCTCGCTGTGGAATTCGGGGTCTATCGTGGTGGGTGGCAGGCCGGCCAGCCATGCTTCGCCCAGGAGGCCTTTGCCGTCCGCATCCGTAATCGCGTAAGCGGCATTGTGAGAGCCACTCTTGAGGAACTCCTCGACCGCCGGCGCCAGCAGCAGCACCGGGATATCGGCGGCGCCTCCGGAGCCCTCGCCAATGACCGAGTCCGCCAGCAGCGGGACCAGGGCCAGCAGCCGCTGGTCCTGCTGCAAGGCGGCATCGTCGGCCGACCGGTAGTCGAACCAGGCATTGAGCAATGTCAGCAGGATCAGGGGCGCAATCAGCATCACGAGCAAGCGACGTCTCAGGCCGGAGGTCATGCCAAGGGCATCGCCGGCGCGTTCGGGCTTGCTGCGCGTTTCCGGAGCCGTGAAATGAAAGTTCACTGGCTCGACCTCACTGGTTGGCGGCCTCGCTGAGTTCCAGGCGATAGCCGAAGCCCCGGATCGAGCGCAGCGCCACACCATGCGGTTCCAGCTTGCTGCGCAGGCGGGAGATGTACACCTCCACCGCATTGGGTGTGATTTCCTTGTCCCACCCGGTCAGTGCCTGCAGAAGCTTGTCCTTGCTCGCCGGCTTGGGCGCGTTGATCAGCAGGTACTCCAGGACGGTCCACTCGCGCGGGCCCAGTTCGATCGCGGTGGCATGTCCGTTGCATCGCGCCATGGCGCGGCGGTTCGCCGTGTCCAGCTCGATCGGCCCGAACGTCAGCACCGCGGAGGTCGCGGCCTGCGAGCGGCGCAGCAGGGCGCGCAGCCTGGCCAGCAACTCCGGCAGCTCGAACGGCTTGACCATGTAGTCGTCGGCGCCCAGGTCCAGCCCCTGCACGCGATCGTGCAGGGCGTCCCGCGCGGTGAGGATCAGCACGGGCATGGCGGGACTGGCCATTTCAGGCCGGCGCAGCCGGCGCGTGAGCTCCAGGCCGTCCATGTGTGGCAGGCCGATATCGATGATGGCTGCATCGAACACTTCGCCCTTGAGCACTTCCTCGGCGCGCTCGCCGCTGCCTACCCAATCCACGGCGTAGCCGGCGTCGGTCAGCCCCAGCTTGATCCCGCTGGCCACCATCACATCGTCTTCGACCAACAGAAGGCGCATTTCAATCGCCCCCCTGGGCTCTTCCAGCGGCAACCGCGGAACCGGCTTTGCCGGGCCGCTGGTTGCGCCCCCCTGGGGGGGAGAGGGCAAAGCCCGAGGGGGCATCGCCGAAGGCGCTTCGGGGGGGCATCAATGACTCCGGATCATGGTCCCGTAGGCCTGGTCGGTCAGGATCTCCAGCAGGAGCGAGTGCGGCACGCGGCCATCGATGATGTGCACCGAGTTGACCCCGCTCTTGGCGGCGTCCAGCGCGCCGCTGATCTTGGGCAGCATGCCGCCTGAAATCGTGCCGTCGGCGAAGAGGTCGTCGATCTCGCGCGCCGTCAGGTCGATGAGCAGCTTGCCCGACTTGTCCAGGACCCCCGGCGTGTTGGTCAGCAGCAGCAGCTTCTCAGCCTGCAGCACGGTGGCCAGCTTGCCGGCCACCACGTCCGCGTTGATGTTGTAGCTCTCGTTGTCCTCGCCGAAACCGATCGGGCTGATCACGGGGATGAACTGGTCGTCCTGCAGGGCCCTCACGACGCTGGGATCGATCGCCACGATGTCGCCGACCTGGCCCACATCGTGGTGCTTGGTGGGGTCGGCGTTGTCCACCATCTTGAGCTTCTGCGCGCGGATCAGGCCGCCGTCGCGCCCGGTCAGCCCCACCGCCTTGCCGCCCGCCTGGTTGATGAGGCCGACGATGTCCTGCTGCACTTCGCCGGCCAGCACCCACTCGACCACTTCCATGGTTTCGGCGTCGGTCACG
>DATMBW010000080.1:0-10737 GCA_035559095.1 Ramlibacter sp. | reverse complement strand
GGAACATCGCTTCGGCGTGCACGCCGGCGAGATCGAAACCTCGATGATGCTGGCGCTGCGGCCGCAGTGCGTCGACATGACCCAGGCGCAGGATTTCAAGTCTTCCTCGCAGCAGCGCGCCGCCGCCTATCCGATCCTGGGAAACGGCAGCAGCGCCAAGCTGGGCTGGCAGATGCAGGACTACAACCCTCAAGGGGCCGCCGGCAATGCCGCCGCAGCCACGGCGGACAAGGGCCGCGTGGTGATCGAAGCCGCGGGGCGCCAGCTCGCCTTGCTGCTGCAGGAGTTCTCCGCGCTGCCGCGATCCACGCTGGTCGATCAGCCTTTGTCGTAGCCGCGCCGCCGGCAATTTGCCGCCTCGGCCCGTGATCGGCGTCGTCCTACGCCAGCTTGCGAGGGGACCGACAGCGCAGGGCCCGCCAGTCGCTAGATTGGGCAAGTGACCGGCGCCCCGCCGGCATTTTTCCAAGGAGCGCGAAATGACGACTGTTGCTGACGTGATGACCCGCGGCGTGCGGACCATGTCCCCCTCCGACACCGTGGTCAAGGCTGCGCAAGCGATGGATGAGCTCAACGTCGGCGTGATCCCGATCTGCGAAGGCGACAAGCTGGTGGGCATGGTGACCGACCGTGACATCGTGGTGCGCGGTGTGGCGCAGGACTGTGACGCCAAGACCACCAGGCTGGCGGACGTGATGACCACCAATGTTCACTGCGTAACCGAAGACCAGGACGTGGACGAGGTCCTGGGCGAAATGGCCGACAGCCAGATTCGCCGGCTGCCGGTGGTGGACACCCGGCACCGCCTGGTGGGCATCGTGACCCTCGGCGACATCGCGGACAAGGACCCGGACGACGCGGTGGACGTGGGGGCGTCGCTGGGCGACATCTCCTCGCCGGCCCGGCCGGACCGCTCGGGCCAGTCACAGGCCAGCGGCAGCGCTGGTGGCGGCTCAGCGCGGGGCAAGCCGCGGCGCCCGCTCGGCTGAGGCTGCAGGCCTGGTGGCGAAGGACGGGGGAGGCTGGCCGCTGGAGGACTGTTGCTTCAAACCGACTGGGCGGTGCATATCTGCACGCTCACCTGAACGTTGTCATCATCACGAAGGGTGTGGCTCCTAGACTGGGAGGTGAAAGGAGCCGCGATGCGTTTTCCAGCCGCCACGCAACCCCAGCCGCCAACGCGCCACCGTGCGCCCGCCGGAGCGCGCCAGATTGCGACTGCAGCCCAGCCGAAGCCCAAGCCCGCGCTTGCGCCCGCACAAACTCGCGATGAGTTGCTTCCTGCCGCCCTTGACGAACGGGTGCGCCTCATCGGCGAGTGGTAGCCCGCGCAATTCGCTCCGAGCGGGACGGCGTGGATGTGCTTTAGAACGGCTGTGATGCCCCCGAAGGTATTGAGGGGGCCGAAAAAGAAAGGGCGCGGCGCGCCCTCGGCTGCCAGTTGACCGGCTTAACGGCTGCCGCTGGGGGTGCGTGAACCGCCGGCGCGGTTGCTTTCGCTGCGAGCCTGCCCGCCCTTGCGGCCGGCTTCGCGGGCTTCTTCCGAAGTGAACTCATGAGCCGTTCCCTTTTCATGCGCGGCCCGGCCTCCTTCACTCGCGATTTCGCGCTGGCGCTGCGGATCCATCGAAGCGAAGCCGCGGTTGGAACTGCCCTTGTTGCCTTGATTGCTTGCCATGTCGGCCTCCTGAAAAAAAACCGTGGGTAATACATGACCGGCGCTCAAGCCGGCCATACCCCGATTGAGCGTTGCCGCCGCCAATACGCTCGTCAGGAAGAAAAGAAGAGCCGTGTAGGACAAAGCCGCGCCTGGTTACG
Source organism: Ramlibacter sp. (assembly GCA_035559095.1). Taxonomy (GTDB): domain Bacteria; phylum Pseudomonadota; class Gammaproteobacteria; order Burkholderiales; family Burkholderiaceae_C; genus Ramlibacter. Next base: position 8,919 of record DATMBW010000080.1, on the reverse strand, counting down.
CTTTGTCGCTAATCCTTGCCGAGCCAGGCCGGCGCCAGCCGCTTCAGCAGCGCTGAGGCTTCGGCAGGTTCCTGGGCCGGAGCCGGCCCATCCATCAGGCTGGCCAGCAGCCGCGCCAGGTGCGCCGCCGAAGGCTGAACCGGTCCAAAAAAGCGCGGGCTATCGCCCCGCGCGACCAACATGGTCGGGAAGGTTTCGATGTCCACGTCGCCCATCGCCTGAGCTTCGTCCTCGACATCGATCCAGGCGAAGCGAAGCCGGGGATGCGCGGCGGCGAGCTGCTCGAACGCACCGCGCCACTCGCGGCAGACGTTGCACCACTCGGCGCACAGGCAGATCACCCGCCAGTGTTCGTCATCGAGCGCGGCAGCATCGTTTTGCTTCATCGCTGCCAGTTTAGCAAGCCATCCCGGCAGGCAAGCCATCCAGAAACGACCGCGCCCGCGCAGCGCGGCCGGTAGCTACAAAAACCATAGCGTCAGGAGTAGGTGATCCATTGCGCGTAGTCCGCGTGCTCCAGGTGCGGGATGGTGTTGTAGCAGACCAGCATGTGGCGCTTGGGCGTGAACGCGAATTCGGTGATCGCGGTGTTGCGGATGCGCATGTTCAGGTCGATGGTGGCTTCGGGACTGGTGCCCAGCACATGGCCCACCGCCGTCGCGATCGGGCCGCCGCTGGTGACGATCAGCACGTTCTTTCCAAAGTGGTTGGCGCGCACATGGTCGAGCGCGCCGGCGACGCCGGCCACGAAATCGTTGTAGCTGGGCATTCCCGTGGGGCTCACGACGCCCGCCATCCACTGCGCCAGGCCGTCGCGCAACAACCGGAAGTGGTGCCGGTACATTTCCGGCGAGGTCGGCTTCTCGAGCTTGTGCGGATGGACGCTGGCGATCACCGCGTGGCTGTCGTATTCGTTCAATCCGTCCCAGGACAGGTGCTCGCCGGCCTGGTTCATGCCCTGCAGGATGGCTTCGAGCGTCTGCTGGTGCCGGCGCAGCGTGCCCGCGATGATCGCGTCGAAATGAAGGCCCTTCTGGGCGAAGTATTCACCCAGCCGGACACTCTGCTTGTAGCCCAGGTCGCTGAGCTGATCGTAGTCGTCGGCGCCGAAGGAGGCCTGGCCGTGCCGAACCAGATATAGATTTCCCATCCGCGCCATTCTGGCCGCCGCCGCCGGGTCTGCAAGTCACCGGTGCGACGGTCCTTGAAGCGGACAGGACGCGGGAAAACACGCCCGCATCAGGTGCCCGCCGATTCGATCGTGACGGCGCCCCTGGGCGTCGCCAGGACCGCCACCAGGTTGGGCGCGCCTTCGGCCAAGGTGACCCCTTGCAAGCCAATGGCTGCATGGGCCGCGCGCAGGTCGGCCGCGCGCGGGTGATTGACGCTCAGCGACTGCAGCGCCAGGCCGGCCTCGGGCAACGCCTCGGCCGGATGCGCGCCTTGCCACTGGATCAGCGTCGGCAGGCCGCCGTAGAACAGCCGCTGTCCGTCGCGGCGAACGCTGATCTGCCAGCGCAGCAGCCCGCCGGCTGTCGCCCGGTCCGCCGCCACCAGCGCACCGCGGTCGATGCCCAGGCGGCCCAACGCCTTCAGCGCGGCCGCGGCGTCGGCCGTGCTGGCAACGAAATGCACCAGCCGCGGCTGATGGCGCACCTGGTGCTGCAGGGCCGGGTCGTCCAGATCGAACCAGCGCCTGCGCGCAGGCTGCCTGGCGTCGGAATTGATGGCGATGATCTCCAGGTAGGCGCGCGGGTAATCGGATGTGGCCAGGCGCAGCAGCCGGTTGTGCGTTCCCATCAACGGATGCTCGCCGCCGGCCCCCGGCGTGACGCCCAGGGTGGCCTCGCACCATTGCACGCCCTGGTCGAGCGACCGCGCCGCCACCACCAGATGATCCACGCGGCAGGTTGGGCTCACAGCGCCACGCTCCCTGAAATGCAGGTGGCCGACTCACCGCCGACCCAGACCTGTCCGGCGGAGTCGCGCTCGATATGAACCCGTCCCGCCCGGTCCAGGCAGGCACCCTGGGCTGCCAGGTAGCGCGCGGGCATGTGGCCCTCGGCGATCAGCCATTGCGCCAGGCTCGCATTCAGGCTGCCGGTGACCGGGTCCTCGGGAATGCCGGCAGGCGCGGCGAAGGCGCGCACCTCGAGATGCGGGCCCCCGCGCGGCGCCTGCGGAAACGCGGCGGCCACGCCGACCTTGAGCCCCAGCTGTTTGAGCTGCAGGTGGTCCGGTGACAGCCCGAGCACGGTTTGCGGACTGTCCAGGAGCAGGCCGAGCCAGACCGGACCGTTGTCCAGGGTCTGGGCCGCGAGGACCTGGCTGGCTTTGAGCCCCAAAGCCCGCGCCGCCTGCGCGAGCACCGATGGACTTGGCGCGCTGAGCTGCACGGGCGGGGCAGCAAACGCGAGGCGCGAATCCTCACGGCGGATCTTCACCGGCCCTTTCTTGCAGTCCTGCACGATGAACTCGCGGTGGCGCGGTTTGCCGCCGGCTTCCAGCCAGGCGTGGCAGCTGCCCAGGGTCGGGTGACCGGCAAAGGGCAGCTCGCCCCCGGGCGTGAAGATGCGCACCCGGTAGTCGGCTGCGTCGTTGTCCGGTGCAAACAGGAACGTGGTTTCGGAAAGGTTGGTCCAGCGCGCGAACTGTTGCATCCGCTCGTCGGACAAGCCGGTGCCGTCCAGCACCACCGCGAGCGGGTTGCCGCGATAAGGCGTGCCGGTGAACACGTCCACCTGCTTGAACGGCCTGTCCCGCGCTTGCCCGGGAATGGGTTGCATGGCGTCACCCTCTACCGCGGATCGCGGCGGCCAGCGCCGCGATGCCGGCGTCGATCTCCTGCACGCTGGCCGTCACGAACGACAGGCGCAGGCAGCGGGAGTCGGCCGCGCCGGCATAGAACGGCGCACCGGGAACGAAAGCGACCCCCCGGTCCACGGCAGCCGGCAAAAGCTCGATCGCGTTCACGCCCTGGGGCAGGCGCACCCACAGGAACATGCCGCCGTCCGGTGTATTCCATTGAACGTCCAGGCCCTTCATTTCGCGTTGTAGCGCCGCCAGCATCGCGTCGCGTTGCGACTTGTAAAGCGCGCGGATGGTGGGGACATGGCGGTCCAGGAATCCATCCTTCATCACCTCCGCGATCATGCGCTGATTGAAGCCGGGACTGTGCAGGTCGGCCGCCTGTTTGGCCTGCAGCAGCTTGGGATAGAGCGCCTTGGGCGCGACCAGGAAGCCCAGTCTCAGGCCGGGCGCCAACACCTTGGAAAAGGAGCCGAGGTAGACGCAGCCTTCCGGATTGCGAGCCGCCAGCGGCAGCGGCGGCGGCGCATCGAACCACAGGTCGCCATAGGGGTTGTCTTCGACCAGTGGCAGCCCGAGTTCGGCTGCGCGTCGCGACAACGCGGCCCGGCGCTCCTCGGTCATGGTGCGGCCCGTGGGGTTCTGGAAATTGGGCAGCACGTACAGAAAGCGGGCCGCCGCTGCGGCTGAGCCACCAGGTCGGGGGCTGGCCTGCTGGGCCACGTCGTCCACCAGCACGCCTTGCGTGTCGCTGGCCACGCTCACCACTTCCGGCTCCATCGGGGTGAATGCCTGCAGCGCGCCGAGGTAGGTCGGCGCTTCGACCAGGATGCGGGAACGAGCGTCGATGAGGACCTTGGCCACCAGGTCCAGGCCCTGCTGCGAACCGGTGGTGATCAGGACACGCGCCGGCTCCACCTTCCACGGCAGCCTGGCGGCGACCATCTCCCGCAAGGGCCCGTAGCCCTCGCTGGCTGCGTACTGCAAGGCGGCCGAACCATCCTCGCGCAGGACTTTCTCGCAGGCCGCGGCGAATTCGCGAACCGGAAAGGTGCGCGGCGACGGCAGGCCGCCGGCAAAACTGATGATGCCGGGCTGCTCGGTCACCTTGAGGATCTCCCGGATGACCGAGGGATTCATTTTTTCCGTGCGCCGGGCCAGCACCCATTGCGTGTGTTGCAGTTCGTTCATTCTCATGGTGTCCTCCCGGTTGGTTTGGCATCGGGCCCAGTGCGCACCGGCATGCGTTTGCCGACGAACACGACCGCGATCACGGCGAGCGCAAAGCCGAGCGTCAATGCATCGAGCGATTCCCCCAGCAGCGGCACCGCGAACAGCATGCTCAGGAAAGGCTGGACCAGCTGCACCTGGCTCACCCGAACGGTGCCGCCCATGGCCAGGCCGCGGTACCAGGCGAAAAAACCGATCCACATCGAAAACACGGCGAGATAGCCAAAGCCCCACCAGGCCGGCGCTTGCAGCGATGCCTCGGGGCGGGTCAGCAGCGCGGCCGGCACCGTCAGGGGCAGCGTCATGATCAGCGCCCAGCAAATCACATGTTCTGCCGGCATGTGCTGCGACAGCCGCGCGCCCCAGCCATAACCGACGGCGGCGCAGGCCACCGCGGCGACCAGCAGCGCATCGGCCGCGTGGATCGACAGGCCGCCCGATCGCAGGACGGCATAGCCGACCACCAGCGCGCTGCCGATGGCGGCACACCACCAGAAACCAGCCGAGGGACGCTGGCGGGCGAGCCATGCGCCGACGGCGGCAGTGGCCAGCGGCAGTACGCCGATGATGACGCTGGCATGCACCGCCTCGACCTGGCGCATGGCCACCGATGCCAGCAGCGGGAAGCCGAGGACCACTCCCGCGGCGGTGATGGCCAGGGGCAGCCAGTGGGCGCGGCGGGGCATCGGTGCGCGCGTGGCCAGCAGGAAGGCCGCGGACAGCACGGCAGCCACCACGGCGCGGCCCACCGCGACGAACACACCCGACATCTGGGGCGCCTGCGGCGTTCCGACGGCCAGCCGTGTCATCGGCAGGGTCAGCGCGAAGATCGCCACGCCCGCCAGCCCGAGCCAGGAGCCTTTGAGTTCTTGCCTGTTCATGAAGATCAATGTAATCTTGGCAACCAGTACACAGGCAATACAGTTTGGCAGCTCAGTTTGTGATCTGTATTGCTGAATCAGGCAATACACAGGGGCGCGCCCAATGTTGAACAAGGCTTCCTCGCAATCGCTCACCGAGCAGCTGTCGGGGCGATTTGCCCAGCGCATCCGCGATCGCCTGCTCGCGCCCGGGGCGCGGTTGCCTTCCGTGCGGCAATGCGCGCAGCAGCAAGGCGTCAGTCCTTCCACGGTGGTGGCCGCCTACGACCAATTGCTGGCGCAGGGGATGGTGGAAGCGCGCAAGAACCGCGGATTCTTCGTGCGCGAAAGCCGCGGCGAGCCATCGCCCGCAACCGCCGAGAAGATGGGGGCGAACAAGCCGAAGCCGGCCCTGGGCCCGGCCGCCGGCGCGGCGCGCAGCTACACCCCGATCGACGCCACGGCGCTGATCCGCGGCATGTTCCACAACGTCAGCAACAAGCCCCAACCGGGCATGGGCGTGTTTCCGCCCGAATGGCTGGAGTCGAGCTTCCTGCCCGCGGCCGTGCGCAAGGTCACGGGCACCCGTGCGCTGCAGGAATTCTCGCTGCAGTACGGCGAGCCGCTGGGCGACAGCGGGCTGCGCCAGGCGCTGTCGAAAAAGCTCGCGACACTGCAGGTGCACGCCGCGCCCGAACACATCATCACCACCGTGGGCGCAACGCACGCGCTGGACATCGTCAGCCGCACGCTGTTGCGGCCGGGCGATCATGTGATGGTCGAGGAGCCGGGCTGGGCGGTGGAATTCGCGCGGCTCACGGCGCTGGGCATGCGTCTGCTGCCCGTGCCGCGCGGCCCGGAGGGGCCGCAGCTCGATGTGATGGCGCGCTACTGCGAAGTGCATCAGCCCAAGCTCTACGTGAGCGTCAGCGTGTTTCACAATCCGACGGGCTACTGCCTGTCACCCGGCAGCGCGCATCGCGTGCTGCAGCTGGCCAACCAACACGGCTTCTACATCGTGGAGGACGACACGTACAGCCACATCGCGCCGGAGCACGCCACCCGGCTGTGCGCTTTGGACGGCCTGCAGCGCACGATTCACGTCGGCGGCTTCGCCAAGATCCTGGCGCCGAACTGGCGCGTCGGCTTTCTGGCGGCGCATCCGTCGCTGATCGAACGCCTGCTGGACACCAAGCTGCTGGCCACGCTGACGACGCCGGCGCTGCTGGAGAAAGCTCTGGCGCTGTGCATGGAACAGGGGCAATTGCGCCGCCATGCCGAACGGATCAAGGCCCGGCTCGATGTGGCGCGCAGCCGCAGCGTGAAGCTCGCCCTGCACGCCGGTTGCACCTTCGCCGCCGAACCGGCGGGTCTGTTCGGCTGGGTCGACACCGGCGTGGACACCGATGCGCTGGCCCAACGCATGCTCGACGAAGGCTACCTGCTGGCGCCCGGTGCGCTGTTCCATGCGCAGCGCAGGCCGTCCACGCTGATGCGGATCAATTTCGCGTCCACGCAGGACGCGGTGTTCTGGAAAAAATACTCGGAGCTGGTTCGAGGGATGTAAGCGCGGCTACAGCATTTCTTCCGGCGCGAACGGCCCGACCAGCCTGACGAGCAGCTTCAGGCTGCCGCTGGCCTCGGGCTCGTTGCGGGCGTCCTGGTATGGCGCGCCGGCCGGGGCGCGCCACATCACTTGGCCCTTGTCCAGCTCGAGCCGGTACGCTCCCTGGGTCATCGTGGCATCCACCTGCCGGGCCGCCTCCCGCGATAGCTCGCCGCTGCGGATCAGCAGCGCCACTTCGCTGTTCTTGCGCTGCGAGCGCAGGTCGAGGTTCATCGATCCGATGATCGCCAGCCGCTGGTCGATGATGACCGCCTTGGAATGCAGGCTTGCCTTCGAAACTCCGCTCTTGGAGCCGCCGGCCGCGCGGCCCGAACCGAGGCCGGCGCTGGAGCCGATGCCGCCTTCGGTGCCGTCCTGGTCGGCTCGCATTTCATAGAGTTCCACCCCCAGCCCGAGCAGGTCCTTGCGATAACGAATGTAGCCCGCGTGGGCGGCCGGAGCGTCGGTCGAAGCCAGCGAGTTGGTCAGCACGCGGATGCGAACGCCCTTGGCGCGCATGCGCCCGAACAGCTCCATCATCGGCGCGCCGGGCACGAAATAGGGCGAAACGATGAGGACTTCCTGGCGGGCTTGTTCCACCAGTTGCAGCAGGCCGTCCACCAGCGTGTCGCCGGCATCGGCCTCGTCGTCGCCCGGACCGATCTTTCCGGGCTTGTCCACCATGACCAGGGCCGGCGCCCAGGTCAGCGGTATCTTTCGCAAGTCCATGGGCACAGGCTCCGGGGTGGCCACGGTGGGCGTGACGCTGGGCAGGACAGTGGCGGTGAGCGTCGGCGCCGGCATGCTGGGCACGAGCCTGGCGGGCGCCACGGACGGATCGGCCTCCTGCGGCGCCGGCGGCTTGCGCAGCTCTTCCAGGTCTTGCGCCGAGACCAGCGACTGCATCGGATAGGCCAGTTCATCGTTCCAGTAGCGGTCGAAGCTGGCCGACATGTCACGCACGATGCGGCCCACCGCAAGCACATCGAGGTCGACGAAATTGCTCTTGTCGCCGGTGCCGAAATAGGCGTCGCCCAGGTTGCGCCCGCCGGTGATGCCCATCGCGTTGTCGGCGATGAACAGCTTGTTGTGCATGCGCTTCTGGATGCGCGGCATGTCGTGCAGGGAGGTGAACAGGCGGCCGATCAACGACGCGCGCGAACCGGGCAGGGGGTTGAACAGCCGGATCTCCACGTTCGGCTCGAATGCCAGTCGCAACACCTGGGCGTCCTTGCCCACGATGTTGAAGTCGTCCAGCAGGATGCGCACCCGCACACCGCGCCGTGCGGCGTCGCGCAGGCGCTGCAGCAGCAACTCGGTGCTGCCGTCGGCATGGATGGCGTAGTACTGCAGGTCCAGGCTGCGCTGGGCTGAGTCGATCAGCGCCAACCGGCTGGAAAACGCCGCTCCGACGCTGTCCAGGAGGCGAAACGCCGATTCGCTGCGCGCGCCGGCCTGCACCTTGCGCTCCTGGACCAGCCGGCCCAGCGCCGTCTGGTCGGGGGCGTCGAAGGCGCTCGATGCCTGGCGCTGCACATTGCTTGGCAAGCTCGCGCAGCCGGCGGCCCAGGTCGAAAGAACCAGGCTCAGCAAGCAGCGCCAGAACATGGCCCGTCGAAGGCCGGGCGGCCGGCGCGAACAGGGAGCGTGGAGAACTTGCTGCATGGCTGCAGACCACTCTACCCCGCGCATGATCCTCGCGGGCGCTGTCCAGGTCAGCTGCGGTCGCGACTTGCTGCCGGACGAACGCTTACAGCAGGCCGGTGCCCAGGGCTTCCCAGCGTTCCAGCGCCGCCATCAGTTCATTTTCGATCTGCGCGCTCCGCTCGAACAGGCGCTGGGCGCGGTCTGGCTCGCGGGCATACAGGCTGCCGTCACCCAGTTCGCCGTGGATGGCCTTCTGTTCCAGCTCGAGCGCCTCGATCAGGCTGGGCAGCGCATCGAGCTCGCGCTGTTCCTTGTAGCTCAGCTTCTTCCTTGGAGCGCTGGGGGTGGATCGCGCGGGTTTGGTACCGGCCGCCTCCCGCGCCGTCGTCCGGGCCTCGGCCGGCGACGCGACCGCCAGCGCGAGCGCCCTGCGCGACTGGGTCAGCCAGTCCTGGACGCCGCCCTCGTACTCGCGCCACAGGCCGTCGCCCTCGAACACGATCGTGCTCGTCACCACATTGTCCAGGAACGCCCTGTCGTGGCTGACCAGGAACACGGTGCCGTCGTAGTTTTGCAGCAGGTCTTCCAGCAGTTCCAGCGTATCGATGTCCAGGTCGTTGGTGGGCTCGTCCAGCACCAGCACGTTGGCCGGGCGCGCAAAGAGGCGCGCGAGCAGCAGGCGGTTGCGCTCGCCGCCCGAGAGCTGGCGCACCGGCGAATTCGCGCGGCGCGGCGAGAACAGGAAGTCGTTGAGATAGCTCATGACGT
>DATMBW010000079.1:0-5102 GCA_035559095.1 Ramlibacter sp. | reverse complement strand
TCCGATGGTGGCCACCGCGGTCGGCTCGGGCATCAAGCCGAACACCTCGGCCTGGGCCCAGGACCGACCGGTCGCCAGCGGAATGAGCGGATAAAGAAGCACGCCGCACACGGCCAGCGCCCGCCCCAGATGGCGAACGCCTGCGTTCGGTCGGACTTGACCGCTCCCACGCGACAGCCCGAGAGCGATCAGGAAGATGGCCTGCAGAACGAATGCCGCCGCCAGGTAGGCTGCAGCCCAGTTGATCGTGGTGTAGCGTTGCCAGTGGAAAGCCCAGCCCACCCAGAGCCATGCCACGCCGAGCGAAGCCGCGACGATGCGCCGCGCGCCGGGGCGCGCCACCGTGGCCAGAAGCAGGATCGACAAGCCGGCCCCTGCCGCAAGCAATTGCGCGGGCCAGACATCGTTGTTGTAGAGCTCCACCAGGCGCCAATACGTCCTGGGGGAAAACATCAGGAAATCGGACAGCCGGTAGGTCCACCACTCGGACATGGCTCAGAGCTTGTCGGCGTCGGCTGCCATGCGCTTGCGGAAGGCTTCATCGGGCATTCGTCCCCGCGATGCCGCCATGTTCTCCCGCACATGAGCGACGCTGCTGGTCGCGGGTATGACGCAGGTGACGGCCGGATTCGACACGATGAACTTCAGCGCGACCTGGGCCCAGCTGACGCACTCGATCTCGCCGGCCCATGCCGGCAACGGGTGGCGCTGCAGCTGGCGCAACAGCACGCCTTCGCGAAACGGCCGGTTCGCCAGCACGGCAATACCGCGCTCCCGTGCCAGCGGCAGCAGCCGCTGTTCGGCTTCGCGGTCCAGCAAGTTGTAAGTGAGCTGGACGAAATCGATGCGGTGATTGCGCATGATCTGCTCGATGTCGCGATGCCGCCGGCCCTCCGAAGTGGTGATACCCACATAGCGCAGCCGGCCCTGCGCCTTCATGGCTTGCAGCAGAGGCAGCTGCTCCTGCCATGCGAGCAGGTTGTGCACCTGCAGCAGGTCGAACCGGGGCACCCGCCAGAACCTGCGCGACGCCTCGATCTGCGGCGCGCCGCTCGAGGAGGTCCACACCTTGTCGGCCGAAAACACCTGCCGCTGCGCCCCCAGCTCTTGCAGCCCTTCGCCGATCACGCCTTGCGACGAGCCGTACATCGGGGATGAATCGATCAGGCGGCCGCCCGCGGCGAAAAAATCGCGCATGACCGCGGTGCACTGCTCGCGCGCGGGCCGGTCGTTGCCCACGTTGAAGGTGATCCAGGTCCCCAGCCCCATCACCGGAATTTCTTCACCCGAAGATGGAATGGACTTCGACAGCGGCCGTGCCGGCTCCGCGTCTCGCGCCAGCGCCCCGGCCGGGCCCAGCGCAGCCGCGAGGTGCGACAGCAACGTGCGGCGTTTCATTCGCGCAGCGTAGCATCGGCAGGGCCGCGGTGCACGCCGGCGCGGCGGCGTCAGGATTGAAGCCATGGAATCGAACGTTCCCGCCGATCTGTGTTTCACCGCGCAATCCAGCGGATCGGCGCCATTGATGAGATCGCCCCGGAACGCGGCTGTCGGGTGCGGACCGCCGCTATCGCAAGATGCTGTTACGCATTCAGGGTGGACCGTTTCCACCCGAGCCGCTACGGTTGCCCTGATGACCGGCGATCGCTGGACGGCCTTCGCCGCCTTCAACCAAGCGCGTTCACTTCGAAAGGAATTCCATGCCAACGAAATCGTCCCGCCACGCCTCTGCTTTCGCTTCGGACACCACCGGCATGATGGCTCCGCTGAATATGATTTCGGGCGTTACCCGGCAGCAGCTCTCGTTGATGGCCGAAGCTGCCTGCGCGGTTCTTGGCAGCTCGGAAGCCCTGGGGAAAATCCAGCAGCATGCCGTGCATCAAGCATCCATTCGCCATCAGGCGGCAGCCGCAGCGCTGCGCGGCGAGGTGGAACCGGCCGAAGTGCTTTCCCTCGAGTCCGAGCTCTTGCGCCAGGACATGCAGGAGACCGCCCAGTATTGGGCGCAGCTGACCTCCGCGACGATCAAGAGCCAGCTCGACATGATGGGCCGCATGGCGGACGCGTTGAACACGGGCTCGCAGGGCGGTTTCTCGTCGGCGATGGATGCGTGGCGAAGCGCCGTGGCAGCATCGACCGAGCGCGCCGCCGGAAGGGCGGAAATGCACTGAATCGTCGCCGCTCGCGGGGTCGCCGGTTTTTGCGCAACGGGCTCGGCCAGAGACGGATGGCCGGCCGCATGTTCCTGTTGTGTTTAGCAAAGAGCAGCGTGCGAGCGCGGCGAGGCCGCGCTCGCATTGGGCCGCGCGGTCCCCCAAGGAGCCCAACAATTGGCTACCATTGGGTTTCTTTTACCGAGATCGCCAAAAATGCCAAATATCGGGACCGTCCTGAAAACCGAAATAGCGCGGATCGCGCGCAAAGAAGTTCGTGGTGAGACCCAGCACCTGAAGAAGCAGAGCGCGCAGTATCGCAGCGAGATCGCCGCCTTGAAGCGGCGTCTGGCGGGGCTGGAGCAACAGCAAAAGAGACAAAGCAGGGCCCCGGCCGGCGACGCCGGCAGCGATGCGGAGCAACCCCGGAAAGGATTTCGGTTCAGCGCCAAGGGCCTGGCGACGCGAAGGCAGAAGCTCGGGCTCTCGGCACGTGAGCTCGGCGCGTTGCTGGGCGTTTCGGCGCAGAGTGTCTATCACTGGGAACAAGGCAAGTCGCGGCCAAGGGCCAGCCAGGTGCAGGCTATCAGCGGCCTGAGGCGGCTTGGCAAGAGGGAAGCAGTCGCCCGTCTGAGTGCGCTGGGGAACTGACGACAGCGCCTCCTTGCGGGCTCGCAAACCCGTTTCGCCCTGCGTACGGGCCGCGATGACGTGCAGCTCATGCGGGCGGGAGTTCATATACTGGTGGCCCACCGGAACGCCCGTCATGCCCACACGCGCAACTGGATCAGGGCAGCAGCCCATGGAGCGCCATGCATAGGCGCGGATTTTCCAAGGCCGCCATTGCATGGGTGGGCGTGGGCAGTCTCCTGGCCAATCCGGTGGCCCGCACCGCACGCGCGGCGGCCGCACCGAGTCCAACCAGCGCGCCGCCCGTGGGCCCGCCGGTGTTGGGCGTCAACCTTTCGGGCATGGAGTGGGCCGAGCCCGGCCTTCGCCGCGGGACAAGTTCCTTGCCCAATCTCCACTTCACGGTTCCACGCAGGGCCGATGTGGTCTACCTCGCCCGCAGCGGCTACACCAGGACGCGCCTGCCGATCAAGTGGGAGCTGCTGCAACCCATGCTGCACGATACAGAAGCCGGCCCGGCCGCCGTCGCGGCGATCGGCCGGCCGGGCGCTTTTCATGCCGGCTACGAGTCCTATATCACCGGCGTGCTCGATGCGCACGCGGCAGCGGGCATCAAGTGCATCGTCGACTGCCACAACTACTGCCGCTACCGGGACTTCAAATTTCAGCCCGATGGCTCCGTGATCGGCCTGGTTGTCCCGCCCGACCCGCTCCTGCGGCCGTACACGAGCGACAAGACGCAGATGCAAACACGGATCTTCGCGCTGGCGCCCCAAGCCACGCTCAAGCAGTCGAACTTCACCGATTTCTGGGTCCGAGCGGCTTCCCGGTGGAAAGACCATCCCGGGTTCGGAGGGTACGGGCTCATGAATGAACCCCACGACATGCCCCGGCCCGGCCAAATCGTGGAGTCTGACGGCGGTGGCGGCGATCTCACGATCTGGCCGGCCTATGCGCAAGCCGCGATCAATGCCATCCGTGCCGTCGATCCGGTCAATCCGATCTATGTCTCCGGCAACGGCTGGAGTTCGGCAATGGACATGCCCAACAACCCCGGCTTTCCGCTGACGGGCGGCAATCTGGTCTACGAAGCGCATCTGTACCTCGACGCCTTCAGCAATGGCCAGTCGTTCGATTGGGAAACGGAGGTTGCCAGGAATTTCAGCGCGGGCGTGGGCAAAGTACCGATCAACCTGGACACGGGGATCAAGCGCCTGAAGCCGGCTGTGGACTGGGCCCGTGCCAAGGGGGTCAAGCTCGCGCTGACGGAGACGGGCATGCCCATCGATGACGCGCGGTGGGAAGAAATGTTCAGGCGCATGGTCGACTACGCGCTGCGGTCCGGTTGCGATATCTACAGCTGGCAGGGCGGCAATCATTGGCCCATCCACAACGCGCCCATCAACCATGCGCCGGGCTGGCACCAGGACAAGACGCTGGAGCCGGCGATGTCGGGTGTCCTGAAGGCCAGCGCGGGCATAGCGCAGGCCACATTCTTCGACGACGGCCCGGGTTGGGCTCCTGCCGGCGCGCCCGTCACGATCACGGTCTATGCCCGGGGCAACCTGGCCGGTCCGGCGAGGCTCATGGTGAGCTCGAGCAACGGCGGCCGGCTTGGCAAGACGGTCATCGAAATTCCCGCCGGGCCCAACGGGCAGGACAGCTTCGTTTTCACGCCGGGCCCGAATCGGGTGACCACACTCACCTACTCCGGCGCGCCCCGCGGCATCGCCGCGCCACCGCCCCGGAAAATCTATTCCCTCGCCGACCCTGTCGCCTATGCGGCCACGAGCCCGGCCGATGCGGCGATGGCCATCGTCGCCAGATACAGCGCGTGCAAATGGGACTTGGCCGATGGCTACAGCGACTACATGCAAGGCGTCCCGGCCGCGGACGGGCAGGCCGTGCGGGCCATCGCCGATTCCGGTTACGGCTCCAGCCCCGGCAACGCGATGGGGATGATCAACTGGATCAATACCGACAGCAAGGCGATGGGAACCATGTCCCCGCCGGTGATGCGTGTTGCGAACGGCCGGAGATACTCGGACCACAGCGCGCCGGACACCTGGGGGTTCTGGTGCCGTAAGCCCGTGGGCAAGCCTGGTGTGCAGCGCAATCCTCGCAATCAGGTCGGCTGGGGCATTGCGGACGATCACTTCGCCATCGCGGCCATCAGCCTTCCAGGGCAGGACCACACCGGTGCGCTGTTCCAGGCCTCCCACGCGGAAGAGCGGCACTTCTCGGAGATGGGCTTCAGCAAGAGCCAGCCGCGGGCCAGGTGGACCGACGCGAGCGGCAAGCAAGTGGAGCTGACCGGCC
>DATMBW010000078.1:0-5625 GCA_035559095.1 Ramlibacter sp. | reverse complement strand
ATGAATCTGGACGACGGGCAACAGGCTGCGCTGCGCTCGCAGGTGCCCGCGCACGAGGCGGCCCATGCCGGCGGCCTGCGGCTCGTGGCACCGGCGCATTGGCACGCGCTTCAGGCCCGCGTGAAGCAGTTGCTGGCCGATTCGCATGCGCAGCACCCCGAGAGCCTGGGCATGCCGGAAGCGGCACTCGTGGCGGCGCTTGCGCCCGCGGGCGATGGCGTGGTGCGCCGTGCCGCGATCCGCGCCGAGCGGGCCGCCGGCCGGATTGTCCGGGATGGTTTCGTGTTCCGCCTGCCTGGTCACTCGGCGCGGCTTTCCGCCGAGGATGCCGCCCGGTTGCGCCAGGTGATCAATGTGATGCAACCGTTCGGGTTGCGGCCGCCGCCGCTGGGAGAGCTGGCGCCCCTCCTGGACATGCCGCTGGCACAAGCCTCGGCCTTCCTGGAACGTGCCGCCGCACTGGGCCATCTGGTGCGAGTGGCGAAAAATCGCTTCTTCCTGCCTGCCACGATCGATGAACTGGTGGCTATCGCGCGCCAGACGGCGCTCGATGCGTCCGACGGACGTTTCGACGCTGCCAGCTTCCGTGACCGGTCCGGCATCGGCCGCAACCTGTCGATCCAGCTGCTCGAGTTCTTCGATCGATCGGGGATGACGCGCCTCGCGGCGGACCGCCGCCGTTGGATGGCGGTCCCCACGCAAGACTGAGCTTCGCGTCAGCGCCAGTCGTCGATGCGCACCGTCTTGGCCCGCGAAAAATTGCCGCCCACCATTTTCCAGGCCGATTGCGTTTCGCCGCCCAGCACCACGACACTGATGTCTTCGGCGCGGTACTTGCGGATCATCTCGTCAGGCGCCGCCTTGAGCATCGCGGCCCAGGGCTCCACGCCGGCCACCGCGTGCGGCTTGACCAGGGTCTGCGTCCACGGGTCGTCCCAGTATTCCCGCGCGGTCACCCGCGCATTCTCGGCGCACCAGTCGATCAGCTGCTGCTTGGCGGTGAACCCCCGCTCGACGAAGCCGCGCGCGACGCTCGGATCCAGCAGCACGATCGGCGGGCTGTAGGGCTCGCACGCGGCCAGGCAGTGCCGGAAACGCTGCTCCCAGGTATCGCGCGGACCGTAACCGCTGATGGTGTACCAGCCGCCGAGGAACACCGTCACGGTGCTTTCCTCCGGCTTGAAGCCGTGCTGCACATGCAGGGGTTCCCACGGACTTCGCTCTTCGTTCTCGGCCCAGGTGCAGGCATAGTTGTAGGTGTTCCCGACGGAGCCCATGTAGGTGTCGCCCACCACAGAGCCGCCCTGCAGGTTCTGCGACAGCAAGGCGTGGGCCCGGCCTATCGCCACGTTGGCATGGCTGTAGGGGCCCATCGCGCCGATGCCGCAATGCATGCCGATCTGCTGGCGGATCGGCCCGTTGACGACGGCCGGGGCGGCCCACGAGGTCGTGCTGCTCTGGCGCGCCGTCATGCCGCTCGCGGCCATGGCAAGGATGACGGGGAAGTATTCCGGCCGGGCACCGGCCATCACGGCATTGACCGCCACCTTTTCGACGGTGTACTCCCAGAATTCGCGGTAATTCGTCGGCCGCATGCGGCCGACCACCTCGTCGGGCGCGTGACGCGTGCCTTTCAGCATCGCCGCGACGCGCTCTTCCGTCGGCAGCACCACCGGCAGGTAGTCGGTCCAGCGCTCTTCCTCGAAACGCCGGTGCAAGTCGTCCTCGCTGCCCGGATCGAGCAGTCTGGGCGTCGTGCGCGCAAACGAGACGCCGGTCAGGTCCGCCTCGGTCAGCTCACTGGTGAGACCTTCGATGATCTCCTGCATGAAAGGCCGTTTGTTGACGGGATCGATCCCGTCGATATAGGCGCGCAGCTGCGCCGGCGCCACCCCCACCACGGGTTGCGGCACGAATGCCTGCCGCAGCGTCGGCGTGCCGTTGACGCGCGCGGCGTTGCGCGCGAGGCGCGCGAAGACGTGGGTGTGGATGGCGACGGTGGGAACACCATCGGCTTCTACAGCCATTGCGAGCCCGGCGACCGTCGGGCAGCAAGTGCTTCAGAGGCCGACGGCGAACAGCGCGGCGTCCGCCTGCGCGACGACCTTGGCGCGCATCGCCGGATCGTCGACCCAGCTCTCCCTTGGCTTGACGATCTCGGTGCGCACGCCGGGCATGTGCTGCGCGAACCATTCCTGCAGCTGCTGCATGAAGACTTCGGAATTGTCGAACAGGCAGTCCACCAGGTGGATCAACTTGCCCTCGAGCGTGTCCAGGCGCGGCGCCAGCCGCTTGCCGGTCACCACGGGCGCATAGCCGCGTGGATCATGGACCGTGAGAAGTTGGCTCATAGGGTTCCTTTCATTGCAATGTCGGCCGCGCCTGCGCAGGCCAGTGGGCGGAATCGAGGTAGCGATGGGCCGCGATCGCCGCGGCGATGCCGTCGGCCGCCGCGCAAGCGGCCTGGCCGCTGTTGCCGGCGCGGGCATAGCCGGCGCCGAGCAGCCCGGGCAGCGACGTGCGCAGCATTTCATCGACGACGATGAAGCCGTCCGCATCCAGCAGCGCCTTGTCAGCCAGGAAGCTGGTGTTCGGCACCAGGCCGGCATACACGAACACGGCGTCCACCGCCAGCTCACCGCCGCCGGCCAGGCGCACGCCGCGCACCGCCTCGTCGCCCAGGACTTCCTCGACCGCCGCGCCGAAGCGAACCGCGATCTTGCCCTGCCCTGCGACGCGGTCGCGCCAGACCTTCTGCGCGCGCAGCGCGGCGCCGCGCACCAGCAGATGGACCTCGCTCGCGTGGGCAGCCAGCGTCAGCGCCTCCTGGCAGGCGGCATCGCCGCCGCCGACCACCGCGACCGCGCGGTTGCGCAGCAATGGCCCGTCGCAGCTGGCGCAGTGGCTCACGCCCTTGCCGGCCAGCCGCTCTTCGCCTGGAACGCCGAGAGTGCGCAAGTGGCCGCCGCAGGCGAGGATGACGACCGGCGCCTTGACACTGCCCTCGGCGCTTCGCACGACCCAGTGGCCGTCATCGCGCTCCAGCTTGCCGGCCTCGGCGGCCACGCTTTCGGCGCCGGCGTCCATGGCCGCTTCGAGCGTCATCGGCCCGAGGTCGTAACCGGCGATGCCTTCGGGATGGCCCGGAAGGCCCTGGATCGATTCGATGGACAGGAGCAGGCCGCCCGCCGCCACGCCGCCGAAAACCGTGCTGCGCCGGCCCAGGCGCGCAGCCTGCAGCGCCGCACTCAAACCTGCCAGCCCGCCGCCAATGACGGCAATTTCAGTGTCATTCAATCTTGATACCCGCTTGCTTCACGACCGCCGCCCACTTCTCGATTTCAGTGCGGATGAGAGCGTCGTACTCATCCGCCGACGATCCCACCGGCTCCACGCCGAGGCTCATCATGCGCTCGGTGACCTCAGGCGACTTGACCGCCCGAGCCACGTCGGCACTGATGCGGCGCAGTTGGTCCCGCGGGATGCCGGCCGGCGCGATGACACCCATGATGCTCATGGCCGAGAACCCCGGAACGGTTTCCGAGATCAGCGGGATTTCCGGGGTGGCGGCCGCGCGTTTCGGACTCGAAAGGGCCAGCACCTTGAGGCGCCCGTCCTTCACGAAGGGCATCGAGGAGTACAACACGTCGAACAACAGCGGCACCCGGCCGCCGATCACATCCTGCTGTGCCGGAGCGCTGCCCTTGTAGGGCACGTGCACCATGTTGATGCCGGCCATGTGGTTGAGCATTTCGCCGGCCAGGTGGGTGCCGGTCCCGACGCCCGGCGTCGCATAGCTGAGCTTGCCGGGATTCTTCCTGGCGTAGGCGATGAGTTCCGGGACATTGCCAACCGGCAGCGAGGGGTGCGCGAACAGCCCGAAATGTGCCAGCCCGACGTGCGAGACGCCGGCCAGGTCGCGCATGGTGTCGTAGGGAATGGCCGGCTGCAGGCTGGGGTTGATCATGTGCGCGCTGATGGCCATGCCCAGCGTGTAGCCGTCGGGCGGCGACTTGGCGACGAATTGCGTACCGATCATGGTGCCGCCGCCGGCCTTGTAGTCGACGATCACCGGTTGCTTCCAGATCGCCTGCATGCGCTCGGCCAGAATCCGCGCGATCGTGTCCGTCGGACCGCCGGCGGCGAAGGGCACGATCAGCTTGACAGGCCGTGAGGGCGGCCAGGCGTCGGCCTGGGCGAACGAGGCCAGCGGCGCGGCGCCGAGCGCGCCAAGGGCGATCAAGGCCCTGCGGCGGTTGAAGGGATGTTTCATTCCCGTGTCTCCGGTGTTGGCGATGTTCATGCTTCTTCTTTCTGCACGTCCGGCGGCGCCGTCGCCGCCAGCAGCTTGTGCAAGGTCGTGTACAGCGCGGTGCGCTCGACCGGATCCAGCGCTTCGAGCAGGCGCATCTGGCTCTTGCGGGCCACGGGCTGCACCCGCCGCGCGAGCCGGCGGCCGGCGGCCGTGATGTCGACGATCACCCTGCGCTTGTGGGCGTCGTCCACCTTCAGCGTCACGAGTCCCCGCTGTTCCAGCGGCCGCAGCACGCGGCCGGCATAGGCTTTGTCGAAAAAGGACGTGCGGCACAGCGCCGCCAGCTGCATCGGGGCCGATTCGCACAGCCGGGCCAGCAGCCGCCATTCGGGCACCGTCAGCGCATGCTGCCTGGCGTACACGCTGGTGACCCCGGTCTGGATCATGTTGGCCACCCGCATCAGCAAGGCGCTGGGGTAATCGTCCAGGGCGAGCCCGCGGCCCGATGGTCCCGCGCTTAGCCACGGGCACGCCGATGGACCACGCGGGCCGGAGCGGCGTCTTAATGTGGACATGTCTACATTACAGGGCCGCCCGGGCGAAATGCGCTCTGGTGTTTTCCCTGGGGGCCCGCCGCCGCGGCTGCAAGCTGCCCGCCGCGCATAAAATCGCGGCGGGCAGGAAATATTCACACCAAACCCCGGGGGACGCTGAACCATCGTGGCCACCGTCGTTTTTGCGGACCTGGTCGGAAGCACCGGCATCTTCGAGCGGCTCGGCGATGAGACCGCCGGACGCTTCGTGACCCAGCTGACCGGCGCGCTCAGCAAGACGTTCGAACAGCACAGCGGCCGGGTGGTCAAGTTGCTGGGGGACGGCCTGTTCGTGGTGTTTCCGGACGAGGCCAATGCGCTCGCCGCCTGCGTCGCCATCCAGAACCGCCTGCAGGACAAGCCGGTCTATCCCGGTGGCAGCGCTCCCGCGGTCCAGATGCAGATGGGGATCGACGCCGGCGAAGTGGTGGAAATCGACGGCGACTGCTACGGCGACGCCGTGAACAGCGCCGCCCGGCTGGCGGACCTGGCCGGCGCCGAGCAGATTCTCACCACGCAGCGTGTCCGTGATGCGCTGGAACCGCGCGAACAGGCGCAGTTGCGCAGCCTGGGCCCGATGTACCTGCGCGGCAAGACCGAGGTGACCGACGTGTTCCGCGTCGACTGGCAGCCCGATCGCGACAGCGAGGCCACGGTGATGGGCGCATCCATGTTCAAGACCGACCGGCAAAGCCTGCTCGAGGTCAGCGCGCTGGGCCGCACGCTGCAGCTGGAACCGAGCGGCCAGAAGCTCACCCTGGGCCGGGCCGCCAACTC
>DATMBW010000077.1:0-6243 GCA_035559095.1 Ramlibacter sp. | reverse complement strand
GGGTTCGCGGCCGCCCATGCTCAGCTGGTAAATGTGAACCTGGACCCGCTCTTCGTCACGCGCAAGAGCCCCGATCGGTCCAAGGTCGCACTGATCTCCGGCGGCGGCTCCGGCCACGAGCCGCTGCACACCGGCTTCGTCGGGGTCGGCATGCTCGACGCGGCGTGCCCCGGCCAGGTTTTCACCGCGCCCACGCCCAACCAGATGCTGGCCGCCGCCAAGGCGGTCGGCGGCGAGGCCGGTGTGCTGTTCATCGTGAAGAACTACCCCGGCGACGTCAACGATTTCCAGATGGCCATGGACATGATGGATGGCGAATTCGCATCCGTCCTGGTCAACGACGATGTGTCGGTCGACCTGGGCGGCCATGCGGCGGGCCGCCGCGGCGTGGCCGGCACGCTGGTGGTCGAGAAGATGGTGGGCGCCGCCGCCGAGCGCGGCGACGACCTGGCCGCCTGCAAGCGGCTGGGCGACCGGGTCAACGCCCGCACCGCGTCTATGGGCGTGGCGTTCACGAGCTGTACCGTGCCAGAAGCGGGCGTCGCGACCTTCGAGATCGGGCCGGACGAAATGGAAATGGGCGTCGGCATCCACGGCGAGCCGGGCCGCCGGCGCGCGGCGTTCCAGCCAGCCACTGTCATCGTGCACGAACTGATGAGCGCAATCCTGAAGGACCTGGCGCCCAAGCACGGGCAGGAAGTGCTGCTGCACGTCAACGGCCTGGGCGGCACGCCGCTGATCGAGCTTTATTTGCTGTACCAGCTGGCCAGCGAACACTTGCGCGGCGCCGGCTTGGTGCCGGTGCGCTCGCTGGTGGGCAACTACACGACTTCGCTCGAGATGGCTGGCGCCTCACTCACCGTAACGCTGCTGGACGAAGAAATGAAATCGCTCTGGGACGCACCCGTCGTGACACCGGCTTTGCGCTGGTAAGGCGCCGCGGATTCACTTCTTGCCGTCGGCCCAGCTGCGATAGCGCTCCAGGTTCTCGGCGTTGGGCGGGTACAGCCCCGGCAGCGCCGCGCCTTCGGCAACCTGGCTCATGATCCAGGCCTCGAGCCGCTCCTGTTCGACGCACTGCGCCATCACGTCGTCGAGCAGCGCCGCCGGGATCAGCACCGCGCCGTCCTGGTCGACCACGATCACATCGTTTGGAAACACCGCCACGCCGCCGCAGGCGATCGGCTCCTGCCAGCCCACGAAAGTCAGGCCCGCCACCGACGGCGGCGCCGCCGTGCCCTGGCACCACACGGGCAAGCCGGTGCCCAGCACACCGGCCACGTCGCGCACCACCCCGTCCGTCACCAGGCCGGCCACGCCGCGCTTTTGCATGCGCGCGCAAAGTATGTCGCCGAAGATGCCGGCATCGGTCACGCCCAGCGCGCCGACCACCGCGATGCAGCCGGCGGGCATGTTCTCGATGGCGGCGCGCGTCGAAATCGGCGAGCCCCACGATGCGGGCGTCGCCAGATCCTCGCGTGCCGGAACGAATCGCAGCGTGAAGGCGCGGCCGACCAGGCGCGGCTGGCCCGGCGCGAGGGGCTGCGTGTTGCGCAGCCAGACGTTCCTCAGGCCCTTCTTCAGCAGCACCGTGGTGACGGTGGCGGTGGACACGCCCGTCAGGGCACGGGTTGTCTTCGCATCGAGGGGTAAGGTTTCGATGGTCACGAATTCTCCTGAGGAGTTGGGGGTTGGGACGAGAAGGGGCTTGTCATTGCGGGCTTGAACCGCAATCCATGGATCCCGGGTCAAGCCCGGGATGACAAATATGGACTAGGGCTTGGGGCCAGGACGTTTCTCACGCTTGTTGCAGCACGGACTCGAGCATGGCGCCCGCCGCGAGGCAGGCATCGTCGCGAAAAGGCGCGGCGATCACCTGCAGCCCCATCGGCCGGCCGTTCACGCCCACGGCCCCCGGCACGCTCACGCACGGCGCGCCCAGCAGCGTCCACGCGCGGTTGAAGGTGGAGGCTCCGGTGCTCGCATAGCCCGTGGGCGCTTCGTCGGGAGCGCTCGGCGTGAGCAGAACGTCGATGCCGTCAAGCCACTTCGCGCACTCGGCGCGAATGCGCGCCGATGCCGCCTGCGCCTTGGCGTACGCCTCGTCCGGGATTTGCGCGGATGCCCTCAGGTAGTCCCGCAGCAGCGGCGAAAGCCGGTCCGCGCTCGTGTCCATTTCGCGCCCCAACGCGCGGACGGCCTCCCAGCCCTGCACCGCGTCGTGCGCAATGAAGGCGTCCGCCGCCCATGCAGGCAGCGTGCAGTTCACCACGCGCGCGCCCGACCGGCGCAGCGCTTCGGCGGCGCGCGCCATTGCCTGCCGCGCGCTGGCCGTGAGCTCGCCCCAGGGATAGGCATCGGGCACACCGACCACCCAATCGCCCGGCTCGCGCCTGGGCTGCGCTGCGATGCGCCGGCCGCTCACTGCCCAGGCGAAATCGCCCACCTCCCGCACCGACCGCGCGAACAGGCCGACCGTGTCCAGCGACCACGAGAAGCATTTCATTCCCGCCGTCGGGAGCACGCCGAAGCTGGGTTTGAAGCCGACGATGCCGCAATACGACGCCGGCCGGATGGTGGAGCCGCCGGTCTGCGAGCCGATGGCCAGCGGCACCAGGCCGGCCGCCACCGCCGCTGCCGAGCCCGCCGACGAACCGCCCGGCGTACAGCCGGGCGCCGCGGGATTGCGGGTGTCCGCCGGATGCAGGTAGGCAAATTCCGTGGTGGCCGACTTGCCGATCACGAGAGCGCCGGCCCTGCGCAGGATGCCCACCATCGCGGCGTCAGCGGCCGGCCGATGACCGGCGTAGATCGGCGAGCCGTACGAGGTGGGCAGGTCGGCCGTATCGAAGATGTCCTTGACAGCCACCAGCTTCCCGGACAGCGGCCCTGAAAGCTGCCGCGCCTGCGTCAGTGCCCAGGCCTCGTCGCGCAGCGACGCGAAAGCTCTCAGGCCGGTGTCGGCCGCTCTGATTTCGGCGAGCGCTTCGGCCAGGGAATGGGGCTGGGCCATGGTTTCCTTGAGTCACCGCATGGGGGACAACATGCGACTATAGGCCAGCCATCGCTCCCAGGTGGCCCGGGCGTGGCTGCAGCACCAGCCGCAATTCACCCGCCGCATCGGCCCCAACCGGCCCGCTCAGCCCGGCGCGCGGGCACCCGGCGTAGCACCGGGATCGAGTCGGTCCGGCGCCAGCATGGCGGCCGTGAGGCCGAATGCGGCGATGCGCTGCGGTATCGGCAGGCCCCGCGCCAGCGCGGCGCAGGCCTCTCCCATGGCCGGCGACGTCTGGATCCCGTAGCCGCCTTGCGCGGCCACCCAGAAGAAGCCGGGGGCGCGCGGGTCCCAACCGCCCACCAGGTCACCGTCGGGCACGAAGGACCGCAATCCGGCCCAGGTGTGGGTGGGCCGCGAGATGGTGAGCGTGGTCATCTGCCCGATGCGCTCGATGGCCGTGGCGATGTCCAGCAATTCGGCTTGCACGTCGTGCGGCTCGACCGGATCGGCGTTGGCCGGCGAGCCCAGGAGCATGCCGGCATCGGGCTTGAAATACCAGTCCTCGGCGATCCCCGCCGTCAACGGCCACGCTAAGCAGGACAAGCCGGCCGGCGGCGCGAAGATGAAAGCGGAACGGCGGCGCGGCTGCAGGCCGATGGGGAGCGCGCCGGCCATCGCGCCAACCTTGCCGGCCCACGCGCCCGCCGCGTTCAAGACCACCGGCGACTCGTAGCGTTCGCCGCCGGCCTGCACCTGCCAGACGCCGGCTGTGCGCGCCAGCCGCGTCACCTCGGCATCGGTCACGATGCTGCCGCCGGCGTGCCGGATGCCGCGCAGGAAACCCTGCAGCATCGCATGCACATCCATGTCGGCGGCGTCGGGTTCGTGTACCGCGCCCACAACCTTGTCGCGGCGCAGTACCGGCGTCAGCTCGCACGCGCCGGCGGCATCGAGCAGCGCGGCCCGGGGCGACATCGCGCGCAAGACATCCCAGTGGGCCTGCAGGGACGCCTCTTGCCCATCGGCGGCGACCATCATGGCGCCGCGCGGGCTCACCACGGGATGATCGGCGAAACCGGCGGGCGGGGATTCCAGGAATGCGCGGCTGGCCATCGTCAGGGCCCGCACCTGCGGCGTACCGTAGCTCTCCATGAAAAGCGCCGCGGAGCGGCCGGTGGAGTGATAGCCGGGCTGCGATTCGCGCTCGAGCAGCACGACGCGGCCGTGCGGCGCCAGCCAATAGCCCACCGAAGCACCCGCGATACCGCCGCCGACGATCAGGTAGTCCGCCTTCTGGCTCATGCCGGCGATTCTAGGTTGCAGCCCGCTTGCCGAATCGGCTATCACGCGTTGCCCGCACCCGATGCCTGAACCCGGCGGAGTCAGCGTTGCGTCAACCTGTAACAAAACATTACTCGGAGAATTGTTCCGCGGCAGGTGGCCGCAGGAGACAAAGATGAAAAAGCTATTCGCTGCCATGACAGCGTCTTTCGCACTGGCGTCGTTCGCACAGCCGTCCCTCGCACAGTCCGGCGTGCAGCCTTTGCGCATCGGTGTGATCGGACCTTTCACCGGCGCATCGGCCGATTTCGGTGTTCCCATGCTCAACGGCATCAAGCTCGCGGTGGACGAGATCAATGCGGTCGGAGGCTACTTGGGCCGTCCGCTGGAGCTCGTGATCAAGGACGACAAGGCGGACCCGGAAACCGGGCTGGCGCACGCGAAGGCCATGGCGGGCGAGAAGGTCGCGGCGACCATCGGTTACTGCAACACCGGCGTGGCGATGAAGTCGATCGGGGTGTTTCAGCAGAACAAGATGCCGCTGATCGTGCCCTGCGCCACCGGCACGCCGGTCACGGCAACCTATCCCGCCCGCGACAGCTACATCTTCCGCACGTCGGCGCGGGACGGCATCCAGGCGCCGTTCGTCGTGGACGACGTCGTCAGGCGCGGCTGGAATCGCGTGGCGGTGTTCGCCGATACCACCGGCTACGGCGAAGCCGGGTTGCAGGATGTCAGGAAAGCGCTGGCGGCGCACAGCATCGAGCCCGTGCACGTGGCGCGCTTCGCGTTGGGCGTGAAGGACCTGACGTCCGAGCTGAGTGCGGCGCGCGCGGCCGGCGCCAACGTGGTGCTCAGCTACACCGTGGGTTCGGAGAACGCCGTGATCGCGCAAGGCCGGCAGTCGCTGCGCTGGAAGGTGCCGCAAGTGGGCGCCTGGCCACTGTCATTTCCCTTCTTCATCGAAGGCGCCAAGGACGCAGCGGAAGGCGCGCTGATGGCCCAGACCTTCATCGCAGAACCCAGCAACGAGCGGCGCGCGTCATTCCTGTCCGCGTATGGGCGCAAGTTCAATGCGCGCAGGATTCCGGTGCCGATGGCCGCGGCGCAGGGCTACGACACCACCTACCTGCTGCTGTACTCGCTGTTCGGGATCCGCGACGGCAACCTGGGCGGGCCGGCTGTCAAGACCGCGCTGGAAAACGTGCAACGCGTCTACTACGGGGTGGTGGCCACGTACGAAAAGCCGTTCAGTGGCGACGACAAGGATGCCATCACCCAGAACATGCTGGTGATGGGCATGGTCAGGAATGGCGCGGTGACGTTCGCCTATCCTGAGGACGCCAAGCGCAATTTGTTCGTCCAGCGCAAGGTGGCGGCCGCGCGCTAGACGCGACGGGCGCCGGGTTCCCCGGCCGGATGAAAAAACCCCCGCGACCTTCCCGCCGCGGGGGTTGTGAGGCGCGGGCTGGAGAACCCCGCATTGAGGAGGAACATTGCAACTCTCAGGGACGATGATGCCAGCGCTCTGACGCCGGCCGTTGATGGAAATCAACCGCATCGACATAACGCCTTCGTGATTCGCCATCAACCCCAGCGCCGGCAAGGGCAAGGCCGTCCGACACAGTCGCAACGAAACGACAGCAGCGATCGGCAGGAGGGAACGCCCAAGGCTTCCTGACCGCTCAGGCACGAACTGAGCATTGCGCGGGTCCTAAATCCACTTCCAGGTCGGCCGCCGGCCTGCTCATCCACGGCTCTGGCGCATTCCACTTGACCCTGCGTGACCTCTTGAACATAATGATAATGATTCTTATTTGTAATTAAAGAAAAGAACAGCATGTCACGGCAAAGCGCAGCCACCCCTTCGATTCCCGCCAAATCACCGGAACAGACGCCGGCCGCCAGCCCCACGCTGTGCAGCAGCCGCCTGTTCGCGGGCGCGCAGACGCTGTTCATCGACC